>CANJRK010000100.1 GCA_947476765.1 Actinomycetota bacterium | reverse complement strand
TGCAGAAAAAATCACGCTCGATATCAACGAATACTGGAGTGCCACCCGCAAGGGCAACTGAATTTGCAGTTGCTGCGAAAGTGAAAGATGGCACTAAGACTTCATCGCCTTCTTTTATTCCAGCGGCCAGAAATGCCATATGTAATGCAGATGTGCCGGAATTTAAGGCAACACAAAACCGATTTTCTACTAACGCAGAGAATTCGCATTCAAACTCAGCAACTTCGGGTCCGCCAGCGATCATGCCAGAGCGCAATACGCGATCTACGGCTTCTCGCTCTTCATCACCAATAATTGGTTTTGCGGCCGGAATCATGTCAGTCATGCGCTCTCCTCTACCAGAATTTCTGGGCTCTCTTCCACGTACACTGCCCCAGTCTTGGGACATTTAAATCTATCGTTTCCAATTGGTTCTAGCGGGATGCCCGCTTTACCTACCCACCGAATTCGACGTGCTGGTACTCCTGCAACAAGTGCAAAGTCTGGAACATCCCGAGTTACCACAGCTCCAGCAGCCACAAGTGCCCATGCGCCAACTGTGACCGGAGCAACACAGACGGCTCTTGCGCCAATGGAGGCACCATCTTTTACAGTTACTCCCACTGGGAGCCAGTCATGGCCCGACTTAAGTGACCCGTCAGGATTAGCCGCCCGAGGAAACTCATCGTTTGTCAGCACTGCTGCAGGACCAATGAATACGCCATTCCCAAGGGTTGCTGGTTCATACACAAGGGCATAATTTTGGACTTTACAATTGTCGCCCAAGGTAACACCGGTACCTATATATGCGCCTCTACCGATTACGCAGTTCTCGCCTAAAATCGCATTCTCACGCACTTGGGCGTAATGCCACACAGATGCAGAGTCAGAAATTGATGATTCTGGGCTGATGTCAGCCGTCGGATGAAGCATTATCTATGTCTTTTCAAAGTAGTCGAAACGTATTCCTCAATCATACTTCCACGGGCTCTTTTGCCTCGTTTTGTAAGCAGAATAAGGCTCTTAAGTGAGCCGCTTCACACGAGCAACAACTGCTCCGAAAATTGGCACAACGATTGCTTTAGGTAACTGAACACGCAGATACCAAGTTGGAATCCCGATAATTTTCGCCATCTCAGCCAGCGAGGTATTTGGGATGCGTTTTGTTCGAAAGATTGTAAAGGCCCATCGCATTGCTGCCAGGTAGGCAATGGCTCGATCTGTTGATTTATCGTTTCCTGCTTGTTTGCTCAACAGTTTTGCGTTATCTAGAAGCTTGTGCGAATCTCTTCGAGACTTGGAGCCGGCAACGATGCGATATTTACCCACAGACGCATTTACATATTTAAACTTTGACGTTTTTCCTATCCGCAGCCATAGGTCAAGATCCTCTGTAGTTACATTCGAATCCCAGCCACCCGCCGATCGCACAGCGGCCGTACGGATAAGTGTCATACCCCCAGGTACAAAGTTGTTGTAGCGAAGCAGATCCTTAAATGGATATCCAGGCTCAATGTATCGCCGTGCAACTGGACCTTGCCAAGTATCACGTGGTCGCGACACTTTCAGTTCGTTTCCACTTTCATCAATTAGGTCCAAATTTCCCCAAACAACATTGACTGATTCATCTAAGGATTTCGATAAAATTTCATTCGCAGTTGGGATTAGTTGATCGTCAGCAGCCAAAATAAGGAACCAATCACTCTTTACTAATTCCAAGGCTTGATTTAAACGAGCAGATAGTCCCATGTTTTGTCGGTCGGAAATCAATTCAACTTCATAAGTGTTCTGATCCGCGATACAACTTTGAATCAGTTCAACATCGCTTTCTTGGGATCCATCATCGATCACAATGACTTGGCTGAACTTTGCAGTTTGGTCGAGCACACTTGACCAAGCGCTTGAAAAATATTTCCCTTGGTCCTTGTTCACCAGAATGATGGAATTAATATTTGTACTCAACTTTTCCCATTCCGATTTCGATTTATGAACTTGATAAAATGTTAAGTCTTAGATTCTTCACCTATTAGTGCAAACAAATTGAAAATAATTGGGATTCCAAAAATGCCTTAGATACACAATCATATTTCAATACGATCATAACAATCCTGCTCAAAATAAAAATTTACGAGAAATAGATCTTGTTAGTTTTGTGCCCTATTCTTGGATCTAGGGCCCCGTAGCTCAGGGGATAGAGCAGTGGTTTCCTAAACCATGTGCCGCATGTTCGAATCATGCCGGGGCCACATCGAACCACGTAGTTCATGACTATGCGACAATCAATACGTGAATTGGCTTATAACCGGCGGGGCTGGCTACATTGGCAGCCACGTGGTTTACGAAACGCTGCGCAGTGGCCGAGATGTCATTGTTCTTGATGATCTCTCAAGTGGAATAAAGTCTCGCCTTCCTGACGGTATTCCGTTCGAGGAAGTGACTCTGACAGATCGTGATGCCGTCTTTGCAGTGTTTGATCGGCACAAAATATCTGGTGTCTTACATCTAGCAGCCAAAAAGCAAGTCGGTGAGTCGATTCTTCACCCCGATTATTACTGGGAAGAAAATGTAGTTGGGCTTCAAAATCTTGTTGATGCGATGGCAGCAAACAATGTTGCGAATTTTGTCTTTAGCTCAAGTGCTGCCGTTTACGGTCAGCCTGACTTGAAATTCGACGACCTAGTAGACGAAGCAGCTAATTGTGCGCCGATTAACCCCTATGGGGAAACCAAGCTTGAAGGTGAGAACATTTCCGAAAAATGCGCCGCTAATTCTGATTTTAGTGTTGCCGCATTGCGATATTTCAATGTAGCGGGAGCAGGGAAACCAGAACTTGGTGACCAATCTATTTTCAACCTAGTTCCAATTGTTTTTGAAACTCTCGATCGCGGTGACCGGCCAAAAGTATTTGGAAATGATTACCCAACTCCAGATGGCAGCTGTATTAGAGATTATGTGCATGTGCAGGACCTCGCTGAAGCTCATGTGGCTGCCATGGAATTTGTTGAAAACTCTGGTGCGATTTTTATGCCGATCAATATCGGAACTGGAACGGGTTCGAGCGTTTTTGAAGTTATCGACAAAATTTCGCAAGTTACTGGTAGCACGATGGAACCGGTAAGCGCTGCTCGTCGCAACGGTGATCCAGCCGCACTCGTTGCAAATGTTTCACGAGCCAAGGAAATGTTGAATTGGTCAAGCAAGCGCACCCTCGATGATATTGCTAAGAGTGCCTGGGAGGCATGGCAATTTAATCGTAAGTAGTTTCCCGCACTGAATCCTCTAGTACTCCGATACCCTTAATTACCGAATGCAATTGAAAGAGAAGCCATGCCATCAGCATTAATTACGGGAATCACAGGGCAAGACGGACTTTACTTGGGCGAACTATTGCTTGAAAAGGGCTACGAGGTACATGGCCTAATTCGTGGCCAAAACAATCCCAAGGAAGATTTAGTTCGTCGAGAGCTGCCTGGGGTGAACCTAATCAATGGTGACCTGACCGATACCGCAAGTTTGTTTCGTGCCCTCGATACTTCTGCTCCGGATGAAATTTATAACTTAGGTGCAATCTCATACGTTGCATATTCTTGGGATCAAGCTCAATTAACATCTCAAGTCACTGCGCTTGGCGTATTAAATATGCTGGAGGCAATTCGCATTAACACCAAAGCGGGCTCGACTCCCCCAAAGTTTTACCAAGCCTCCAGTTCGGAGATGTTTGGAAAGGTCCAGGAAGTACCACAGCGAGAAAATACTTTGCTGTGGCCACGTAGTCCGTATGGTGTGGCAAAAGTATTTGGTCACTACATGACAATTAATTACCGTGAGTCATACAACTTTCATGCAAGTTCCGGAATTCTGTTCAATCACGAATCACCGCGACGGGGACCGGAATTTGTAACCAGGAAAGTAACTCAGTCTGTAGCTCGAATTGTTGCAGGTAAACAGGACAAATTGATCATGGGTAACTTGGACGCGCAGCGTGACTGGGGCTTTGCTGGGGATTACGTAAAAGCTATGTGGCTGATGCTTCAACAACCCGTGGCTGATGACTATGTAATTTCGACGGGTGAAACTCGATCTGTGAAAGATTTAGTTGAGCTTGCATTCTCA
>CANJRK010000099.1 GCA_947476765.1 Actinomycetota bacterium | reverse complement strand
TTCGCATCGTTATGTTGCCGCGCAAGTTGTGCGGTTTCTTCACTCCATACGAGCGCTGCTCGAATCCCGTGAACTTTATTCGCGGCAATCTGCTCGCCGTTTCCAGAACCGCCAATAACAATTCCGAACGATCCGTGGTCTTTCGCAACCGCCTGAGCGGCTGGAATACAAAAGACCGGATAGTCATCGAGTGCATCAAAGCTAAAGGGGCCGTGATCTGTCACGTCATGTCCATTGTTCGTGAGATGAGCAATGAGGGCGTTTTTTAATTCAAGCCCTGCATGATCACTTCCGATATGGATACGCATGCGACCAATCCTCTCACGAAGAGTATGAGGCAACGAAAAACCCGCCACTCAAGGAAATAGTGGCGGGTTCTTCTACCCTATTAGGAGGAGTGCCTAATTATTTAGTTACCTTGCGATCCGGCAGGAGCTGGAATTCCCATTGGTACGCCACCCATTGGGCCGTCATGGTTTTGGCCATGTCCCCGTCCTTTGCCTTTACCTTTACCTTTACCTTTTTTCCCGCCCTGAGAATCAAGTTGTCGAACTGAGTTGACCATAGATGTCACTCGTCCAGTTAGATTCGCCTTCATAGCAGTTGCCTGTTCAGGGGTAATTTTTGAGGCAGTTACTGCGGCATCAATTGCGTTAGATTCAAATGTAACCAAAGCACTGATGAGTGCAGCTTTCTTATCGCCCGCAATAGTTGCAAGAGATTCTCCCGCTACCAGACGTGCTCTTACGGTTACTGAGTCAATTCCAAGTGTGGAAGAAATAAGTGCATCGCGAGCAGCCTTATCTATAGCAAGTGCAGCGCCCTTAGGTGGTCGGTTTGCCTGCTCGGCTGCTACCGCAGCATCGAGTGCACTGAGGATTGCTTCTTTCTTATCGGCAGTCAATGTGCCATTTGCAACAAGTGCGGTAAGTACAGATTCAAGCATCGCCTTGTGATCATCCATTCCGGCGTTCATGCCGATGTTGCCCTTGGATGAAATCGTTTTAGTTGTTGTCTTTGTGATTGTGACACGTGACTTAGTAGAGGTCTTCGAGGCAGCTGTCGCGACCCCAAGACTTCCTGCGGTTAGAGCCACAGTGGTAATTGCAACTGCAACAATTTTTCTTTTCGATGACATTGACGTGTCCTTCCGTCCCGTAAAACTTCTTATCGATAACCCCACGTCATCGACTACCCGTAATTAACTATGGAAGACTGGTAAAGGCTGCCAAATATCCTGTGCGGACCTTGTGAATATTTCATTAAATCTGAGCGTGCGAGTGGGGTTTCCACTGCACGTTATTGGCAATTCTCAGGGATTTCGCCCATAGAGGTTCCACATGCGAGGCATCAGACTTGGGTTATCTGGCTTAAGGAGCCCACATGTCAAGAACTCAGCGTCGAATGCTGGCGGTAATTCTTACTTTGATTTCGTCCCTAATATTTCAAAACTCTACTTTCGCAGCGACCAAAGCTACGCAAATAAAACCCAAAACCGCTGGGCGGACTGCAGATAAAGCAGTGAATACGATTCTTAGTGGAATTGGAAAACCAGCATCATCACTTGGTATCAATGGCGACTATTACTTGGATATCAGGAATCTGAATCTTTATGGTCCTAAAAAAAGTAATAAATGGCCAGCACCACAAAGTCTAAAAGGAACGGCTGGCACTAATGGTGTTGACGGAAAAAATGGTGTTGACGGAAAAACAGGCACAACAACTACAACAAGTGGATCTACGGGTGCATCTGGGGCAGTAGGTGCATCTGGCGCTGTAGGGCCTGCTGGTTCGGCCGGACCAGCAGGTGCCAAAGGCGATGTAGGTTCGGCGGGATCACCTGGTTCGGCGGGATCACCTGGTGCGCGAGGCGCTACTGGTGAAAGAGGAGCAGACGGAACACCAGGAACCAATGGAACGAATGGTTCGCAAGGTGACGCAGGTACGCAAGGCATTCCAGGAAATGTTGGCTCGCAAGGCGTTAAAGGAGAAACGGGAACAGTTGGAGCACCGGGTTCGCAAGGTGACGCAGGTACGCAAGGGATTCCAGGAAATGTTGGCTCGCAAGGCGTTAAAGGAGAAACGGGAACAGTTGGGCCATCGAACGCCGTTATTGGCGATATCGTGTTTGCTAATTTGCTGAATACGGGGGCGCTCTCATCTCAACCATCAAATACTTTTGGTAATTTTGTAAGTGGAAAGTCATATCAAGTCCATGCCATATTTGTAAGTGTAATTTCTAGTGGTGTTGATCCAGCAGTTGCACTTTCTTTGGAAATTACCGCTACGGGAGGAACACCAACGGTGACTTATAGATTTGCGGGATCAAATGGGCGCATGGCCATAGGCGGGGCAAAACGATTCGTTTATGTTATAGATTCAGTAATAACTTTGGACGGCACTACAAGTGTCACTGATTATGGAATTGTTGGAACGATCAGCACTTTTACCGATGTGACTAATACTCCAATCACCATAAGCGGCTTTTTTATTACGTCTGAAGTCGGTCGAATCGGCTGGTAAAACTTGGAGCGGGTGACCGGGATCGAACCGGCATGGCCAGCTTGGAAGGCTGGGGCTCTACCATTGAGCTACACCCGCAGATGAAAACATCGCTTGGGACTACTAATTTGCTACAGATAAATGCTGGAGACATCTAACAAGGCGATATGTTACACCGATGAT
Organism: Actinomycetota bacterium; assembly: GCA_947476765.1. Taxonomy (GTDB): domain Bacteria; phylum Actinomycetota; class Actinomycetes; order S36-B12; family UBA5976; genus UBA5976. The sequence goes on along the minus strand of CANJRK010000099.1, from coordinate 1,409 downwards.
TGGCTTCCAAAAACTGCCCTCAGGTGAAGGAGCAAGAAGTCGTGGGAAAACCAAGGCAATCCTCACGGGATCCAAGCGAATAATTCACACATTAATGAAATCCGAATGGTGGCTCGTATATGCCACAGCCTTACTAATTGGCATTAATAGGGCAGGGGAAATACACGAATCTGATGCCTTTTGGCAGATCAGGGCCGGACTTGAGCAGTTATCCGGCACTCCGCTGATACGCCCAGATAGTTGGGGATGGGCTCCTACTGGTGGACTTTTCTATCCAAACTCTCCGGGCTGGAATTTAATACTCGCACTTTCATGGAAGGCGGGAAAGTACTGGGGATTGTTCTTAATCGTTCTTATTTCGATTCTGGCCTCAATCGCTGTTTTAGTTGCTTGCGCTCGCTATTTAAAAGTTGGCCCGAAGGCGACGATGTTTGCACTGAGTCTTTTTACACTTCTCTCAATTCAAATGTTCTCTGCGCGAGGGATGACATTTGCTCATAGTTGGCTTCTGCTCGCAGTTCTTGCAGCCCTTTGGTGGAGCGAGAAAGCAAAAAGTGTCAGCTATTCGTTGAACGCAATTGTTGTAACAGCAAGTGCATTCGGTTTTGGATTTATTGGAAATTGGATTCACATATCTTGGTATTTTTACACTCCACTCATTGCCTTTGTCTGGATTGTTTTATGGGTCCTGGCTCCTGATATTTCCCGAAATCTAAAAGTTGCACTTTCTATTTTTGGAACAAGTGGCTTCCTCCTCGGAATAATTTTTAGTCCGTATGGACTTAGCACCATTGCGCGCTCCCGAGAGGTCAGCGCAGTGTGTAAGGGGCTGATTATTGAATGGATATCACCTTTTGCCGATATGACCTTGATGCGTCATTGGGGGATCACAATAGCCGTTGGAGTTTTGTTTTTTGTCGCTACATTGAAATGGCTAACTGGCCAATATAAGCATTCCGGATACTTCACCGAGCAAATGAGACTTGTTGTTGGTATTTCACTTGTGGCGTTCCCATTTCTAATTTTGGGTTCGTGGGCAATTCGTTTTGTTGTCACTGCCTCGTACTTACTGATCCCCATGGCCGCACTTATAAGCTCTGAACAATTCAGGAAATTAAGAAATGCATCAGATTCGGGTTTGCACATTGGAATTTGGAAAAGTGCACGGATTCGCGAGTATGCAGGAGAGGAGATTTGGAAAAATACTATTCCGATTCTTATTGCTGTCCTTGCGGTTTTAGATGTCCCTTATGCATTGGGGCACTCAGTCCCGACAAGCCGAAATGCGATTAGCGCGCTGCCTCTGAGTTGCAACTTATTTAGCGATCAAGAAATCCAGGACACAACACTTTTACTTCGACCTGATGTGAAGGTGTGGTTTGACGGGCGAATCGATTATCACGGCAGGA
>CANJRK010000098.1 GCA_947476765.1 Actinomycetota bacterium | reverse complement strand
TCTTTTTGGATTCTTTGCTGGTTTTGAAATCAAAAACCATAATTCCATCTTGAGTAAATTCAATGCGATCCGCTCGTCCCTTGATTGCTATGGATACTTCACGCTGCGTGCCATCAGGTTGCACGACGGCAACTTTGGATTGCAGCGAAAGTTCAGATTCAGTAATGCTTTGAGTTTCGTTATGTGCCAATAGCCATGACAAAAGTCGAATGGATGCGTCATGAGCAGCTTGGCGCTCCCGCGTAGATTCCCAAGGTGCTTCATAACCCATTCCAGACCAAAGGCGATCAAGTTGTTCATCAATTGCTGTGATGTCATTTGGTATATCTCCGGCAGACAATCCCTGGGCAATCGTGTGTAGCGCATTTCCAAACACCATTGGTGTAGCAGATTGTGAAACGGCATTTAGCTTTCGTTCCAGGAACCATTGCGCTGGGCAATGTTCAATTGCGGTGATTCCGGAAGCGGAAATTGCCACTTGTGGATTAACTGGTCGTGCGTTCTCAGTTGGCTCAAGAGCCCCCCACCATTGTTGTGGGTTGGCATGTGCAAATAACGATCCAAAATTTGTTGCCATATGTGCCAGGTAGTTAGCCGCAGCCAAACGTAATGGCTGAGGCAAATCCAAATCAACAACCGTGCGACGCAAGTTTGAAATCAAACCTTCAGAGCTCAATGGTCGTTTTGGACGCCCAAAATTGTGAACAGGGGTAATGCTGGAAAGTTTCGTCGTGATGTCTGAAATAAATCTCGATGGCGAAACTCCATCATCTCGAATAGAAGTATCCGTTGCTGTGATCAATAATGTTTGCATAGCTCGAGTCATTGCCACATAAAACAAGCGTCGCTCTTGGGCAAGTAATTCACGCATAGTCAATGGCATTAACTCCACACCAGGCCCGATGCGATCTGACTGCAAAAGTGTTTGATGCTGTCGTAGATCCGGCCACAATTCTTCTTGGGCGCCAGCAACAACTACAAACTTCCACTGCAAACCCTTGGCCCGGTGCGCAGTAAGTAATCGTACGGAATCATTGCGGACATCGTTTTCGGCAAGCGCCTCTGCTGGAATCTCTTGCGCCTCAATTTCGTCCAAGAAATTTGTTAAGTCTTTTCCGCGGCCGCGTGCGACGAAACGATTTGCAAGATCAAATAGCGAACAGATTGCATCTAAGTCTCGATGCGCTCTGGTGCTCGATGGACCAAAACCTAGCGCCTGTTCCTGAAGTTTGGCCGGCCACGGCGTACCCTGCCAAACCGTCCAAAGTACTTCGTGAGGGCTTGAGCCTTTGCTCATTTGATCCCGCGCTGTTTGCAAAACAGTGCCCAATAGTTTGATCGCAGAAACAGCTTCATCATGTCTGCCCGGTGGGACATCTAATAACAAAGTTGGATCCAGTAAAGCATTGGCAACCAATACCATGGCGGGTCTTGGAGCTCGTTCGATAGATCTATCTGCATCCCGCAGGTAGCTTCCGAAGCGACGAAGATCAACAGGATCAACTTTGGCAAGTGGACCACTGAGTAGATCTGCAACTACGTCAACTGTTGCATAGCGTGGGTTATCAATAACGCGAAGCGCAGATACTAATGGCGATACGGCTGGATCTTGATGGAGCGGGATTTCGTCTGCAGCAACCTCGACTGGAATCCCAGCTGCTACAAATGCGCGATAAATGGTTGGGATGGAAACAACGGCGGAACGTACGATCACAGCAAAGTCAGACCAACCAAGTTCGCTAGTCGCGTGAGCCCGCGCGATCACATCAGCGATATGTGCTGCTTCGGCGCCTGGAGAATCAAAGGTTTGAATAGAGATTTCTCCCGAAAGTTGCGCATCACACTTTGGATTTCGGTGCAGTTTGATATCTTTTGGATCAAAGCCAGCTGGAACTCGATCCCCAATTACAGCGCTGGCAGCTGCTCGCAGGTCACTGCCAAACCGTCGACAGGTGGATAGCACCACATTTGTGATTGGCTGACCAAAAACAGTTTCAAATTCCGATTCAAAGTTGCGAATGCCAGATTCATCAGCGCCTCGGAATCCGTAAATGGCTTGATCAACGTCGCCCACAATTACTAATGCGCTATCCGCGTTGACCATCGCTTTTAGTAGTGCCACTTGACCAGGATCCGTATCTTGATATTCATCTACATAGATAGCTTTAAAAGTTTTATGTAAATATTCTTGAACATCAGGTCGATGACTCAAAAGAACAGCACGATGAATGAGTTCGGAATAATCTAAAACCCCTTCGGCATCCAAGACATCTAAGTATTCATTCATAAATACCCCGATAGCCGACCAAGTATCTCGACCCGTAGTTCGGCCCAATGTGATTAAGTCTTCGGGATCCATGATGTGCGAACGCGTGCGAGACATGACGGCACGAATCTCTTCGGCAAGTCCTCGAGTTCCAACCGCAGGCATCAACTCATCTGGCCAATTTAATCTTTGGTCGGCAATTGCATCAGCAAAAAGTTGTCGAGCTCTTACTTGTTGCTCGGGACCCGATAGCAATCGGGTTGCAGAAATATATGCTTCATCAGATTGAAATTGCCGAACTAAGGAATAGCAAAATGAATGGAACGTACTCACTAATGGAACTACGCCCCCGCCTACCGCAGCAGTTACCTGGTCTCGCCAATCAATGGCTGCGCGTCGACCAAAAGTTAATCCCAAGACTTGATCTGCCGATAATGCATCTGGTCCCATCAGGCGCGCTGCCATTGCGGCTACTAATGTCGTGGTTTTACCGGTTCCAGGGCCGGCCAGAACTCGCATAGCGCCGTGTCTGTGATTTACCACGCGCATCTGGTCAGCATCAAGCGCAGGTGGCTGATACGGCGATGCCGGGGTGCGATCCAAAATTAAGCGAGTCATTGCTCCTTATTCCACCATGTACCAGTGACAAATCAACCGTAGGCTTTCGCATTCCCCAAAAATTCAGGCAAGATTAGAAGAGTAAGTACCGTTAACTGACCTACTGATTGGGGAATGTCCGTGACGCCACAGACAGTAACCTCCACTTTGGTCATTGAAGATGCGGTTCTAGATCGGCGACTTCGCCGACCTGCAGATTTGGCACGTTTTGCAATTACAGTCATTGCCATCGCCGCAGTTGGCTTATTAGCCTATGTCGCGCAAAGTACCACAACAGGAATCGACCAAGACATAGCCCAAGGTGCCACTCGGCTACCAGCGCCATTAATTTTGATTACTAACCTCGTCAGCGGTTTTGGCGCATTGATATTTCCAGCGATTGTTACGCTGGATCTTTTAATTCGCCGACGTACTAGGCAACTTGTGGAATCAATTGGCGGTTTGCTTGCCACAGTTTTATTGCTGTCGATTGCTTCGTGGGCCCTAATTCAATCTGGTTCCGATCGCTTGCTTTTGGCATTTGCTGGTACTACTGATCCAGCCACGGCAGTTCCTTTTAATGTTGTTATCGGTGGCCTTGCTGCTTTTACAACTGTCGCCCGAGTAATGTCGCGACCTCGTTGGAATGTTTTAGCCGGAATAGTTCTGGGATCAATTGCTTTGGCCGACATACTTGGCGGTGGCGTGACTGCAGCTGGACTTGGCGTATCGCTCCTTGCTGGCTGGGCAACTGGGTTATTGATTCGATACTTACTTGGAACTGATACCACGCGACCATCAGGTAACGAAATTGCAAAAGCACTTGGCGCGTTAGGCCTGCCATTGACATTGCTTCGCGCAGCTGAAGTTTTGGAATCTGGTCGACGATATGACGCAAGCACCACTGATGGGCAACGCATTGACCTAATTGTTTTAGATCGGGATCTCGAAGGTGCTGGATTGGCGCAAGCGGTTTATCGGTCAGTTCGGTTGCGCGATGACTCAGGTGGCTCTGGAACTTCAATGCGTCGCAGGCTTGAGCGCATAGCGCTTAACAGTTGGGCGATTTCAACTGCGGGAATTTCGACACAGCATCTAATTGCAGTTGCTGAAGTTGGACCAGATGCGGCAGTGCTGGCATTCGAGCACGTTCCAGGAAGAACTTTTGAAGCAACTGGCCATCGTTTGGGTGACGCTGAATTAGCTGGTGCGTGGGAAATTGTGCGCGATTTACAAGCCGCCCAGATTGC
>CANJRK010000097.1 GCA_947476765.1 Actinomycetota bacterium | reverse complement strand
CTGGGTGCACCACCCAACTCGCATGTGCTTGATCCACAATGTCAACATCTACTCGGATGCCAAGTTCACGTAAAACTTCGACGGACATATCGATGTGTGGCAGTGACGGTAGCGCCGTGCCTGAATGCGTTACGGTTACGCCCGCATCAAATCGACAACCAGCTAGCAGTAACGCGCTTACGAATTGAGAAGACGCAGAGGCATCGATCTTTACTGCACCACCGGAAACAAAGCCTTTGCCCGTGATGGTAAATGGCAAAGTACCTCTACCGTCATCTCTAATTTCCACATCGAGAGCTCGCAGTGCTGAAATTATTTGCTGCATTGGACGAACTCTGGCATGAGGATCGCCATCAAATCGAACATCGGCATTTGTTAAGGCAGCGATTGGTGGCACAAACCGCATTACTGTTCCCGCTAATCCGCAATCAATTTCAGTAGCATTTTGAGTCTGGCCAGGTGTTACCACGAAGGCATCTTGATTGATTTCAACTGAACTGCCTAGAGCGCTAATGGCTTGCGCCATGAGCAATGTGTCGCGTGCCTGCAGGGGATGATTTATTCGGCATTCCCCATTAGTCAACGAAGCCAGAATTAACCATCGGTTTGTCAGGGACTTAGATCCGGGAATTCTAATTTGGGCATGGACTGGCTCGGATCGCGTGGGAGCATTCCATAGTTCTGGCACGCCTCTAAGCCTAACGGCTGGCAGAATAGTTCAATATGTGCGGAAGATACACGTTAAAAACCGATCCAAAAATAATTGCGGCACAATTCAGTGTCAGCGCACTTGCCATCCTTGATGGGGCAATTGCAGATTTAACTGCGCCAATAGTTGCAACTGACTTACTCGATACCGTGTCAACTCGACCAAACTACAACGTTGCACCTACACACCAAATTCCAGCGATATTGCAACACAATGACTTACCAACGCTGGCAAATTTTCAATGGGGTTTAGTTCCGTCCTGGTCAAAAGATCCTGCCATTGGTTCGCGCATGATTAACGCCAGAAGTGAAACAGCCGCAGAAAAACCGTCATTTCGATCCGCAATTGCTAAACATCGCTGCATAGTCCCTGCAGATGGATGGTATGAATGGCACACCAATGCGGGCAAAAAGATTCCCCACTACTTCTCGGATCCAAGTGAATCCTTATTGGGCTTTGCTGGAATCTATGAATCGTGGACTCGGCCTGATGGCTCCTTACTTTGGACTACGGCCATTCTGACGCAGCAAGCCCGATCTGAGTTCACCCACATTCATGACCGAATGCCGGTATTGGTATCGCCCGAAGTTCGAACGCTTTGGTTGACTGCCGGCCCTAATCCGTTGTCGGAGATTTTGGAAGCAGCCAAATCCACCCAGATTCAGGAGTGGGAAGTTACAACGGCGGTTGGAAACGTAAGGAACAATTCCGCCGAGTTGATCGCCAATCAGACCCTGTTTTAGTCCAATGGAACCTTGCCTAATTTGCTGCAAATACCCTCAAATTTCCTTGGATCAGCGTTAACCCGTATTCTTTATACCTAAGCTAAATTGCAAGGAGCACCTCATGAGCAAGCGCGGCCGCAAAAAGCGTGATCGTAAGAAGAACAAGGCAAACCACGGCCGTCGTCCAAACGCTTAAGCCAATTTGTCAAAAGAGTCTGGTTCGCCAGACTTTTTTTCTTCCCAAAACTGTTAATCGATCGAAATGATTAAATCGCCTTCTTGGACTACATCTCCGACACTTACTGCCAATCGAGAAACTTTTCCAGCCTGCTCAGCAATCACTGGAATTTCCATTTTCATTGATTCGAGTAAAACTATGGTGTCACCAATACTGACTTGACCACCTTCAGCGACATAAATTTCCATCACATTGGCGACCATATCTGCGCGCACATCAGCCATACCTCAACGCTAGTCCATGCCATTTTGATCGGGTTTCGCACCTAGCGAATTGGGTGAATTGTTGGTGAATAAGCCAGCTTTTGGTGATTACCGGCCTGCAGCGCAATTAAGTTAGGGGCATGAGTAAAAAAGCTTCAGTGTTGTTTGTCTGTGTTCATAATGCCGGTCGTTCGCAAATGGCAGCAGGTTACCTGCAACATCTTGCAGGAGATCGAATTGCAGTTCTGTCTGCTGGCACTGAACCAGGAGATCAAGTAAATCCTGCAGCTGTGGCAGTAATGGCCGAAGAAGGCATAGACCTAACGTTGGCAAAGCCTAAAGTACTAACCGACGAGGCCGTAATAGCCAGCGATTATGTAATCACCATGGGATGTGGTGATAAGTGCCCATTCTTTCCAGGCAAAACTTATTTGGATTGGAAACTAGCTGATCCAGCTGGTCAGGGCATTGAAAGCGTTCGCCCAATTCGGGATGAAATTAAGAATTTGATTACTGAGCTAATTGCCGAAATCGACACAAAGTTTTAGACGCTCGGTAAGTCAGTTTCGAATACGTGCGGGGTAGGTTCTAGGCCGCGGGCCCGAGCTCGTTGTGCCCGGCGCTTGATAGCCCGGCGCTCATCTTCACTGGTTCCGCCCCAAACGCCGGAATCCTGACCTGTTTCTAGCGCCCACTTTAGACATGGTTCAATGACCTTGCAGCGACGGCAAACTGCCTTCGCTTCCTCGATCTGTAAAATTGCTGGGCCGGTATTGCCAATGGGGAAGAATAGTTCTGGATCTTCGTCACGGCAGGCTGCCTCATGGCGCCAGTCCACGCGAGCCTCCAAGATGTAGTTTCGGATAGGTCAAAATTGCCAGGTTTTTCGCCAAAGTTGCCCTTGGATCCAATCTGATAACTCTAGTTTCTCACTTCGTGACTCTTTTCACAAGGGATATGGCTTATAAAGTTTGGATTTTTGCTGAGGGCTGAGTCACATTAATTGAAAAAGCGCATAAATTAGGCGAATTCAATTTCTAATCAGAATCAATCTATTGTCAAGACCCGCAAGGCTTCAGGTACGTGAATTGCGGTCAACTCGTTGGACTGGGTAACGACATCACCATCAACTTGGATCCAGTGCATGCGATCTGACTTAATGTGCAGTCGATTTTGATTATGCAAAGTGATTACATCGCTATCGAATTCAGTAGAGTTTCCCGCTAGTGCACGCCTAATCAGGCGAACTATAACCGGGAAATTTAATGCAGTTGGTGCGTAGAAATCTAGCGCTGTGTCATGGCCAGCTTGGGGCAATGGGTTAAGTGGTCGCGTTCCTAAATAAGCCCACGGCGCCAAATTAACCAACAAAGCAAAATAAGCATCGCGAAAAATTTGGCCAGATTCGGAAACCAAACTTAAGGCTGGGTTCTTGCGATCGGTTCTCAAAAGTTCGCGCAAGGCCAAGCCCGCATAGGCAGCATCGCTTGCCCGCTTTCCCTTGTCACGTCGAGCTTCCATCTGGGCAAGTACTGCAGCATCCAATCCAATTCCAGCATTAAACAAAAACCAACGAGTTATGTTCTCAGTAGCGATTTTTCCGACACCAATTGTTCGAATCTGGTTTTCAGCTACAGCAGAAATCAATTGCTGGCTAGCGACAATTGGATTTTTTGACATCCCCATGTTTCGAATAAATACATTCCCGTTTCCGCCAGGAATTGCAGCCAGAATTGGGCCATTGGGATTTGGCCCATCGAGAAGTAAGCCATTTGCAATTTCATTTAGCGTCCCATCACCACCGAGTCCGATGATTATTTCGTAGCCCGTGGCGTCATGTGCAATAGAAATTGCGTCATTGCGGCTACTGGTATTAACAACTGTCAAATCGAAGGCTTCGGAAAGTATTTTTGAGACCTCGGCCTGGATCTGCAGATTTGTTGTAGTGGCGAAGGTATTTACAACCAATAGCGCCCGCATGACATAAGCCTATCTGCGAAATCTGTAACAACCGATACGGTAGAAGTGTGCGAAAAACAGTACTTGCCGTTGGCGTCATTGAAACTTTGGTGATTTTTAGTTATGGCCTTTCGATAGTTATTAGAGGCACCTTCGAACATAGCCAGGTTGGTTCGCCACTGGTTCAGTTTATTATCTATACAATTTTTGCCGCATTGTTAGCAGTAACCACACTTGGAATTTCTAAAGGACAAAACTGGGCGCGTACCCCGTACTATCTCTTGCAATGTTTTGT
>CANJRK010000096.1 GCA_947476765.1 Actinomycetota bacterium | reverse complement strand
CGGTGCCGGAGAAGTGTTGTTAAATTCCATGGACGCTGATGGCACCAAAACTGGCTATGACCTTGCATTGATTTCAGCAGTTCGAGCCGTAGTTGATATTCCAATCATTGCCAGTGGCGGCGCTGGAAACCTGGCGGACTTTCACCCGGCAGTTGCAGCCGGCGCAGATGCAGTACTGGCTGCTAGCGTTTTCCACTTCAAGGAACTTTCAATTCAGGATGTTAAGTCCGAATTGCGTAGCAAGGGCAACGAAGTGCGCTAATTGCGCTAATGGGCAATTTCGCCTAGTAAGTTCCAGCACGGCACAATAGATACATGTCCACATCATTTCTCGAAACGCTGGTGTTTAACGACCAAGGTTTGATACCTGTTGTTGTCCAGCAGGTAGATACTCGAGAAGTTTTAATGATGGCCTGGATGAATGCTGACACCATTGCCCAAACTCTGGCCACGGGACAAGCAACTTATTGGAGTCGTAGCCGCAGCGAAGTCTGGATTAAAGGCCAAACCTCTGGAAACTCCCAGCGAGTAGTTTCACTGGCAGCTGATTGCGATGGCGACACTTTGCTTTTGACCGTAGATCAATCCGGTCCGGCTTGTCATACCGGTAGCCAAACTTGTTTTGATGATTCCGTAACGCATCCCGAGGTCAGTTAATGACTACTCCAAATTTGGCAGAATTTAGAAAACTTGCCCAAGGCCGTCGGGTAATTCCAGTTTTTCGCAAGTTACTTGCTGATGGTGAAACTGCATTAGGCCTTTACCGCAAACTTGCTGATGAACGTGCCGGTACATTTCTATTGGAATCTGCCGAGCATGGCCGATCGTGGTCACGTTATTCATTTGTTGGCGTAGCAAGCTCTGCGATGCTTTCGGAGCGAGATGGCCAAGCCCTTTGGTCTGGAAAAGTTCCTCAAGGCGTCCCTGAATCTGGCGATCCAATTTCAGCATTACGAGAAACTTTAGATGTGTTGTTTACGGCCGGCGTCAATGAGGGCATAACTAATGAGGAGTTGCCACCGCTAACGGGCGGAGTAGTTGGGTATTTGGGATATGACATTGTGCGTCGACTCGAGAAACTTCCAAATGACACTATCGATTTATTGCAACTGCCCGAATTAGCAATGCTGGTGGCAACTGACTTAGCTGTACTCGACCATAAAGATGGCACCGTGACGTTAATTGCAAATGCAATTAACTACGACAACTCCGATGAGCGGGTCGACGAAGCTTGGGCAGATGCTGAACTTCGCTTAACGCAAATGGAACTAGCTTTGGGGGGACAAGCTCCGGCGAGCGTGGCGTCCTTTGACCGAAGCGCAAAAGCGGAATTTACTCGAGAAACGCAAAGCAATGATTACCAAGATGCCGTGCGCATTGCGCAAGAACGAATTCGTGCTGGGGATGCATTCCAAATCGTTTTAAGTCAACGGTTTGCTACAAAGTGTCAAGCAACAGCCTTAGATGTATATCGTGTTCTGCGCGCTACCAATCCAAGTCCTTACATGTTCTTGTTCCGAATTCCAGAACTTACCGCTCCGGGTGAAGCACTAGGCACCAAAGTTGCTTTCGATATCGTGGGTTCCAGTCCGGAAGCATTAGTGACACTTCGAAATGGTGAAGCGATGTTGCATCCAATTGCTGGAACGCGACCTCGTGGCGATACTCCAGAACTAGATGAAGCAAATTCCCAGAGTCTGCTAGCCGATACCAAAGAGCGCGCCGAGCACTTAATGCTGGTGGATTTAGGTCGAAATGATTTAGGCCGTGTTTGTCTGCCTGGAACCGTAGAGGTAACTGACTTTATGAGCATTGAGAAATATAGTCACGTAATGCACATTGTCTCCACAGTAATTGGGCAAATTGATCCGAAGGTGAGCGCCTTTGACTTAGTTGCGGCAACTTTTCCTGCTGGGACTTTATCGGGCGCTCCTAAGCCAATGGCTATGACGATCATTGAGGAATTGGAAAGTTCCAAACGAGGTGTTTATGGTGGCTGCGTTGGTTATTTTGATTTCGCCGGAAATGTGGATACCGCGATCGCAATCCGATCTACGGTAATCAAGGATTCCATCGCCTACGTGCAAGCCGGTGCAGGTGTAGTAGCAGATTCAATTCCAGAAAGTGAAGACGCTGAGTGCCAAGCCAAGGCGATGGCAGTGTTAAATGCCGTAGCGGTTGCAAATACCTTGTCGGGCGCTAAATGAAGTTAACGTTTCGGAATTTAGTAACTGTTCAATTCGTATCTTCAGTAATAGTTTTTATCGCGTTATCGAGGGAATGGGTAGCAGCAAGCTATGTCGAACCAGGATTTCCGCAGGTTGATCTAAGTCTGAGCGCCAACAAACTCGACCCAACTCTAAATGGCTTAGCAATCGCTGCAGTTGCCTCCACACTCGGATTGATTGCCACTAGGGGATGGGCGCGTAAATTTGTAGGCGCAATAATTTTCCTGATTGGACTAGGGGTTTTATTCGCCACTCGAAGTCTGATTCAAAATCTAGAAACCTTAGTTGGATCAGAGTTAGCTCAGGCTGTTGGCCGGAGTGTCACAGGTTGGACTTCGCAGACCACTCCTTATGCCTGGTTAGTTTTTCCAGCTGGTTTTGTGATTCTGTGTTGCGGAATACTTTTTGCATTCAAGTCCTTTGATTCGCAACTGTCGCGGCGCTATGAGAGAGACAGTTACAGCGCCAAAGACTTAACTCCTTGGCAGGCACTAGATCAAGGCATCGACCCAACGCTTGAGGATCCAACTAAGCATTAGAATGTACTAACCGCAGAATTTAGGAGTACCAATGTCGCAAGCCCACGAGGATCATGGCCATACAGTTGCCGCTTGGACTGCAGTTGGCATCACCATGCTTGCATTCCTTGTTGGGTGTATTGGTGTGGTAATTGTTTCGCCAACGGTGTTTTGGATTGGCGTGGCATTACTTCCCGTTGCTGGCATCGCAGGTAAAGTCCTTGCTCTCATGGGCTATGGCAAGCAAAAGGTATAACTAATAATTCTTAACCAGTTCTTTACAATGGGATGACAATTTCATTTGATATCCCTGAAAGACTGCAGTGGTGAGTGAATCAAAGGGCTTAGTCTTGGTCGTCGAAGATGAAAAGGCCATCGCTGATGTCTTAAGAATGTATCTAACTCGCGAAGGCTTTGGAGTCCAGGTCGAACATGATGGCCCTGCTGGACTAGCTGCAGCCAAAAAACTTCATCCTGTTGCAATAATCCTCGATGTTGGATTGCCCGGCATGGATGGCACCCAAGTGTGTCGTGAACTTAGAACCAGTGGGGATTGGACGCCAATTCTTTTCTGCACTGCTCGCGATGACGAGGTCGATCGAATTCTTGGGCTAGAGCTCGGCGGGGATGACTACATAACGAAACCATTTAGCCCGCGTGAAGTCGTGGCTCGAGTAAAGTCTGTGCTTCGACGAGCCAATACAACCAACAACAGCAATGCTCCGATCACACTGGGATCAGTTGTAGTTGATCCAGATAGTAGGCGAGTCACACTTAATGGCGCCGAGATTTCGCTTACCGCCACAGAGTTTGATTTGCTTGCTTACTTAATGTCTCGGCCTGGTCGAGTATTTAGTCGTGATGAATTACTCAGTCACGTTTGGGGATATTCCTCTATTGTCGGAACTCGAACAGTCGATGTACATGTGGCCCAGTTGCGAGCTAAATTTGGTGACCATAATCCAATTCGTACCGTTCGTGGCGTTGGCTACTCAGTAGATAAGTCATAGTGAGGGAAACGGATGTTTAAATCCCTCTCTTCTCGGGCCGCGTTATTGACGGGCTCTATCGCAGCGGTCGCAGTGCTTATTGCTGGACTAATTGCCTTGCCGTTAATTCGAGGTGCAGCCGAAGGCCAAGCGCAGGCAAACTTAGCTAGTCAGGCGGATTTAGTTCGCGACGTGGCTGTTGCACCTGATGATTTTGAACTAAATGGTGACGGTCATGAACCGGGCGGACAGGCAAGAGCTTTACTTGGACTTGTTTCGTATCTAACAGCTCAAGGCGTGGAAGTGTCCGCAGTGATACCAGGAGTTTCTGATCCGGCAGTTCTCACAAGTGAGCAGATAAGTCACATTGCAAGAGGTGAAGACATTGGGTTTAAAACTTGCAATTCTCAGGGCTGCTTCTTTGTTGAAGGCCGGCCAGTTGGCTTAGGTACCGGAATTGT
>CANJRK010000095.1 GCA_947476765.1 Actinomycetota bacterium | reverse complement strand
TAGCACCAACTGGAATGTTTACCGGATCCCAACCATTACCTACAACAACAATGTTAGTTTCGACTCCAGTTTGAGCCAACAAAGATTGCACACTGCGCTCGAGTTCGACAGGCCGAGTACCCATGGTTAGGACTACACAGCCAACAGTTGGCATCATTTCAGTCGACTCGAATTCATAATTGCAACAAAGTGTCCAATGACTGTGACTGCTGCGGCAATAAGCATGAACTGTAATAGAAATTGGGTTGCTACTAGCTCCCCGACAAACAGATCAGCAATTGCAGCCACAGCAATTAGTAAGGTCATCTCGATGGAATGAAATATTCTATTGAATGGAAATAAACGAACTAAGCTACGCAATCTTGCTAACGCAGAGGTTTGTGGTGCTGCCACGTTTGGACTCTCCGAAAGTTTTGGTAACCCATTAAACGCCCGAGCAACGTGAACCATGTCATTGAGCGATTTATTTACCAACACTAAAACTGAGAGAGCTAACCCAATAACGACATAACTTAAGTTCTCGCCACTAGCTTGACCCAACCCACCGGCAGCCCGTATGCCGAGTGCGACCGGAATAAAACCTTCAGCTAAATAGTGGCCGACTTTGTCTAAAAACACTCCTGCTGGTGATGAAGTCTGGCGCCAGCGCGCAACTTCCCCATCGCTGCAATCAAGAAGCATCTGGAGTTGTCCAAAAAATGCTGCTAGTAATCCTCCAGTTAAGCCTGGAATCAATAAGGCTAATCCAGCAGCAAGTCCAGAGGCGATCATCAAGTAAGTAACGCCATTGGCACTAAAGCCAGCTTTCAACAAAAGTCGCGTTTGATAAGGCGAAACTTTACGTAAGTAAACCTCATTTAGCCAATGCTCCGAAGATTGACGGTCGCGAATCTCTGCAGGCCATACGACTTCTTTGATTTGGGCAACCGAAGGATTAGTTGGGCGTGGAGTATTCACTCTCTTATTGTGGCGTACAACTGCAACTGAGCCCGAATTTGTGGCGATTTAGCTGATCTGTTGCATCCATTGCTTAGATGCATTGCCCACAAATAGTGCGGTAAAGCCAATACCACCTAAAAGCAAGGTTGTTTCTAGTGAAATCACGAATCCAAGTGAAGTCAGAACGATAACAAGGCTGCGGCCCAAAAATCCCAGTCCAAATTTCTTGATGTTGCTTGGAATTTCAAAGCCGGCCAACGAGCGATATAACGCATCGTAATAATGAAATGCCACAGCAAAAATCCATAAGTATGCAATTGGATGGTTGCGAGCAACTGCTAACACTAATCCCAGTTCAAAGAACACCAGAATGGCCGGAGCTAGCCACGCGAACTTACCCTTCATTGGCTGAGAACCATCTGCCCAGAACCAGTCAGCACCTAGACCCGGTTCAATCTGGCGCTCTAAAATTTCACAGCCCGAAATAGCCTGTGGATGCTTCCAATTCTTGCTGCGCAAAATTCGGCCAGTAGTTGTGTATGCCAAGCCAACTAAGCCAAAGACTAATAACGCATATAGAGCTGCAGCTGGCGCATTGAAGGCCGCGCCCAACGAGATGACCAACCAGCGCTCACCAATTGGAAAATGAATAATCTTTTTGATCCAGCGAATTGTTGAATTGGAGTTAAGCGCTGCTGAAGCGTCCAGAATTGAACCATTGCTGACAACACCTGCATCCAATCGATTAGTTAATGGCAATGGCAAAACTGCCGTCTCGCGGACCACCTGAACTGCCTGGAAGTTGTAATCACCTAAATGTCGAATAGTTTGTAGCACCATGACGCTCATAGCTAACGGCCAAAGATTCATCCCGTGCTGGCTAGCTCCAAAAGCAAGGCCGGCATAAATTGCATATTCCTTAATGCGATCAGTAGCCGCATCTAGCCACGCTCCGCGCTGCGACGAGACACCGGTATATCGAGCAACTTCCCCGTCGGCACAGTCAATTATGATTGCCGCTTGCACACCTAGTGCGCCAACCAGCATTAGTGCCCACCACCCAGTTGCAAAGAATCCTGCAACAATTAAAGCCAATAGCAGAGAGGCCAGGGTTATTTGATTTGGCGTCCATCCTCGATTAACCGCAAGCATCGAAAGTTTCCGAGATAACTTTCGTAATACATACGTTGAGTAAAATCCATCATCAGCGCGAAGTGCACGTTGAGTGCGAATCTCTTGCTCATCCTGTGATTCAACTGCGGCGCGCAAAGAAGACAGTTCAGCACCAGAATCCGCTCTATCGCATACACCGGTAACACCAATTGCCAAGACTTGGCATGCTGCTCGAACTAGAGCAACTGTGATCAGGTCAACTAGGTCGGCTTTGTGGATTGCATTTGCAAAATATTCCCTAGCCTGGGCAATTGCCAACTGGGCCTTTTCATCATTACCAATTCGCACAAATCCCAACATGCAATGCGTAGGGGCAGTTACCAAGTGATCAATGGTTGCTGCACTAATGATTCGTTTATGCATTACGCGAGCATCATGCGTAACAGTTGATGAATTGCTTGGCTTGACTAAACACGCACTTGCGCTCCAGTGACCTTTAATTAGAGCATCAATCATTGCCTGGCCAGTGACTAAACCTTGATCCAATACCGAGACCGGTCCGATTTGTAAGTACTGCGAAATTACATCGAGAAACTGCGTCGGTGTATTAGCCTGAATAACTTCAAGTTCGGCGCCAGCAGTAAGCACTTGTTCCCGTAAAACTTCAACTTGATCGGTAAATTCAGGGTCGGTGAGATTAACCACCACGCGAATTGGTGTTTGACTCAACGCACGACTCCCTGCCATAAACCTGATAAATCAAGGCAAAAATCCCAGCCTCGATAGAATTATCCCACCGAATACTTACTTGCTGTTAATCCTTGGAGTTTTGCGCTGTGGCTAAACAATCACTAAAGGCTGCAATTCCTGCACCGATTCGTGACGGTGTCGCAATCGTGCTGGATGCGCTACATATTCGTAAGCGATTTGTCGATGGTCCAATGGGATTTGATCTAGCTCTGGGACTTCCAGTGGATGTTGCCGTCTACTTTCCCGACAACATGGCCAAGGCTTATCAGCTAACCCAATGGTTGCCCGTTTTAGAAAATCACCCAAGCGATCTGACTTTTGGATTAGTTGTTCGCAAGATCCCGGTATTTCAAGAACTTAGAGAACTTACTAAGTTGCCCATTGCTTATGTGCCAACTTTTGCTGATGTGATGGAGCTCTACCGAGTAAGTCCATTTAAGGCAATCATGTACGTCAACAATGGAGTTGGGAACTTCCAGTCTTTAACTGTTGCCGAACTAGCTCACATTCACGTCAACCATGGTGAGAGCGACAAGATCTGTATGGTCAGCAATCAAGTTAAAGCCTATGATCGCGTATTTGTAGCTGGTGAAGCTGCGGTACTTCGCCATCGCGCAGCGCTTTCGGAATTCAACGAAGAAGTTTTAGTGCGCGTTGGTCGTCCGCAACTTGATGATAATCCTGCGCCAAGTGTTCCCGAGTCAACACGGCGCACGGTGTTGTATGCACCAACTTGGGCTGGCGAGGACGAGGCTAATAATTACACGTCGATGGAAATTATGGCACCGGCAATTATTGATGCGATTTTGGCACAACCTAATATCCGGGTTATCTACAAGCCACATCCGCGGATTGCAGATGCTAATGATGATCAAATCCGAAAGAATCATAAGTACGTACTGCGGGCAATCAGGCAGGCAAGTGCCAAAGATTCTTTAGCTGGACATCAAGTTCGCGAAGCGGGTGACATTTTGGCAATCTTCCCTCGTGTTGATCTACTAATTTCAGATGTCTCATCAATAGCACTGGACTTTTTATACTTGCGCACCGAAGCACCGATAGTTTTAACCGATCGCCGCAATGACATTGCCCAGTTGCAAATTGATTCTCCGCTAAGCGCTGCCACGCCGGTATTGACTAAAGACAACATAAAGGACGCAAGCGCAATCATCGCTGAGGTATTGAGTAAGGATGAGTTCGTACAAGAACGAAAGATCTTGCGCGAGTTTTACTTTGATAATGTCCAAGCTGGCGAAAGCGCGCCCCGATTTTATGCGGCAATGCAAGATGCCATTAAAGCTCATTCCGCTGATGTCGCTCGTGCCAAATCGCTTGCGGAATCAGGAACCGGACCTCGTTTTGAACATCGCGCCTAAACCCGAAAGACTTGGAACACTATGACACAACCGCAGGT
>CANJRK010000094.1 GCA_947476765.1 Actinomycetota bacterium | reverse complement strand
TCGCTGGAGAAACTCTTGACGGAGAATCTCTAGACATTAAAGATTGGCAAGGAAGTCCGGTAGTAGTTAATCTCTGGGCCTCTTGGTGTGGGCCTTGTCGGTCTGAAGCCGCTGACTTAGAAATCGTTTACCAACAGTTCAAAGATAAAAATGTTAAATTTTTGGGCCTAAATACTCGTGATGGCCTGGCAGCAGCTCGGGCATTTACGAAACGATTCAAAACTTCGTATCCATCGATTCAAGATAAAGATGGCCAACTAACTTTGGAATTTGGGAACTTAGGTCCGGCGGCTACCCCGTCCACGATCATTTTGGATTCAAAAGGTCGCGTTGCCGCCCGCATACTTGGCCCAACAACCGAGTCCGAACTTCGTGTGGTTTTAGATGCAGTAATCGAGAGTGACAACTGATGCTTACCTTCGGAGTGGTTGAAACTGTAACCTCAGGTTCATTGCTGTTGGCAATCCCACTTGCCATGGCTGCCGGGTTAGTTTCATTTTTATCGCCTTGTGTATTGCCACTAGTTCCTGGATATCTTTCTTACATAACTGGGGTAGCTGGAGCTAGAGCTACTGCGCAACGAACTTCAGTATCGCGCTCCCGAGCAGTCTGGGGATCCATAATTTTTGTTGCTGGATTTTCAGTGGTGTTTATCTCCTATGGCGCACTTTTTGGTGGGATTGGACAAGTGCTGCTGGAGTATCAGCGCACCATTCAAATGGTCATGGGTGTTGTTGTTGTGATCTTGGGACTGGGATTCTTAGGTGCCATACCGGTGATCCAACGCGACATCAGGATTCATCGAGTGCCAACGGGAACTTTGCTCGGGGCATTTATGCTCGGGTCATTGTTTGCAATTGGTTGGACGCCATGCATCGGTCCAACTTTGGCAGCAGTGCAAGGCATGGCACTAACCGAAGCCAGCGCAGCTCGCGGCGCAATTTTGAGTACGGCTTACTGCATTGGACTGGGGCTACCGTTTTTTTTGCTCGCCCTTTTCTTTGAGCGCAGTATCCGCACGGTTAAGGTTTTGCGTCGGCACTCGAAGGGAATTATGTATTTCGGTGGCGTCATGCTTATCGTGATCGGGTTACTTCTAGTTACGGGTTATTGGAATGACATAACTATTGGGTTGCGAGTTTGGGCAGCCGAATGGGGAGTTCCGATCTAAATGAATTTTCTGGTGAATTAGTAATGGCAAATTTGCGCTGGTTATGGCGACAATTAACGAGCATGCGCATCGCCTTGATCCTGCTGTTTTTATTAGCACTAGCGAGTGTGCCGGGATCACTTTTCCCACAGCGCGGTACATCACCGCTACGAGTAAAAGAATTTCTGCAAGATAATCCAACTAGCGGTCCAATTCTGGATCGGCTCTACATGTTTGATGTTTTTGCCTCACCTTGGTTTGCGGCAATTTACCTATTGCTTTTCATTTCGTTAACAGGTTGTGTTTTACCGCGGGCACTTGAACATTACAAAGAGATCCGCAGCTTGCCTCCAGTCGCTCCTAAAAACTTAAGTCGATTACCAGCACATCAACAGTGGCACAGCGCCAGGCCAGCTGAAGAAATAATTACTGAAACCCAACAAGCTTGGAAAAAGCGGGGTTGGAGAGTTCGTACCGGTGATGGCTGGATTTCTGCGGAAAAAGGCTATTCCCGCGAAACTGGAAATTTAATTTTTCATCTTGCGCTCTTGGTTTTGTTGGTTGCAGTTGGTGTCGGCGGCGCAGTGGGTTTCCGTGGCACGGTTATTGTTCGCGAGGGTTCGGGCTTTGCAAACAATGTCACGCAGTACGACACCTTTGCACCAGGACGAATGTTCGGGCCAGACCAGTTGCCACCTTTTTCTTTCTCCCTAAAAGATTTTGGTGCGACATATCAACGCGGCGGGCGACAAAATGGTGCACCGCGCGAATTTTTTGCAGACATAGTTGTTAAAGATACCCAGGATGCGCAACCGCGGGATTTGCGGATTGAAGTTAATGATCCACTTCGAACATCAGGTATCACGGTCTACTTAGTCGGTCACGGCTATGCGCCAGAATTTACGATTCGCGATGCCAAGGGAAATGTAGTTTGGCAAGACGCTGCAGTTTTTTTGCCGCAAGACGGGGCATTCACATCAAGTGGCGTGGTAAAAGTTCCTGATACAGTTCCCCAACTTGGCATCCAGGGATTTTTCTTGCCGACAGCCTCAGGCGACTTTAGCCATGGACCTAAGTCAAAGTTTCCAGCCGCGGATAAGCCCGAGGTATACCTCAGTGCCTGGATCGGTGATTTAGGTCTCGATTCTGGAATGCCGCAAAGTGTCTATCGTCTTGATACCGAAAAAATGAGCCGTATCGGAATTGAAGAATTAGCCCCGGGTGAAATATGGAAATTACCAAACTCGGGCGTAACTGTTGAGTTTTCAGGATATCGAGAATGGGCATCATTTGCTATCACCCGAGATCCCGGTAAGGGGTGGGCACTGGGAGCGGCAATCGCATCCATAGTTGGCCTGTCACTTTCACTATTGATCCCTAGGCGTCGAGCTTGGCTGCGAGTGACAGCAACTCCCAGTGAAGGTAATCTGATTGAAGTTGCTGGCTTATCAAAAACTGAAGCGCCCGGCTTATCGAATGAAATTTCGCAACTTGCCAAGCTAGTATCTGCACCGGAGGAAACTGATGACCGTTAATGAAACCTTGGCACAAGCAAGTAACGCCATGGTCTATGGATCAATGACTGCATTTACTGGCGCGATGGTGGCCTTTAGCATCTCGCTAGCAAAAGGGCGCAGACTAGAAACTTTAGAAACTTCAGTTGAGCGAAGTAATGCATCACACCAAGTTCGCATGGGTGCCACAGCAACTCTCGACCGACCTGCAGTGTCAACATCGGTGTCCGATGAAGCTGGCCGGGGCGAAGGTCGACGTGCTGGAAATATCGGAATGGCACTTACTTGGCTTGGCACAATTTTGCTAGGAACGGGAATTGTTTTTCGGGGACTATCTGCGGGCCGACCTCCGGTTGGAAACATGTATGAATTCTCGTTAGCAGCTGGCTTTGCGGTTTCCCTTGCCTATTGCTTGTTATCGCTAACGCGTGATTTGCGTTGGCTTGGAGTATTCATCACGGTACCTGTGCTCCTTGATCTTGGTCTTGCACTCACGGTGCTTTATACCGATAGTGCTCAGTTAGTACCCGCGCTTAATTCTTATTGGCTTGCAATTCACGTAACAGCAGCAATTGTTTGCATGGGAGCATTTACTGTTGGTGCAGCGCTCTCTGGTTTGTATTTAGTAGCCCAGGCTGCCGAAGACCGAGTTGCTGCCGGACAGGAACCAGGTCGAAGCGCCGCTCTTGCCCACCGCATTCCATCTGCCGATCGATTGGATTTGATGGCTTATCGAATCCACGCCTTCATGTTTCCAATCTGGACCTTTGCGGTAATTGCCGGTGCAATTTGGGCAGAAGCCGCTTGGGGTCGTTACTGGGGTTGGGATCCAAAAGAAACCTGGGCGTTTATTACGTGGGTTATTTATGCGGCTTACTTGCATGCTCGTGCAACTGCGGGATGGCGCGGACGCAAGGCAGCATTCGTGGCAATCGCAGGGTATGGCGCAATTATCTTTAATTACTTCATTGTGAACATTTACGTGCAAGGGCTGCACTCTTATTCAGGTCTGTAATTAATCAGATTTACGAGCTGGCCTGCGCTTTAGCGTTTTGGGGATAAGTCCCGTAAAAAACTAGGGTCATCATCGGGCGCGAATATATCGTCATCGCCACGACCCCAGCCGCGACCATTTGTGCGGCCAAACAGAATCCAAAGTACTGGCCCCAGGATTGGGAGTCCAACAATTATGAAGATCCAAACGATTTTTGGCAGCGCTTTTGGATTAGGTGTTTGCAAGCAATCTACGAATGCATAAACCGATAGTCCAACGATCAATACCGACAAAACAAAGCGAGGCATACTTCAAGGGTAAGTCAGAATATGAAAGTTAGCGAACCTGTTTAAACTTAAGTTGTGAACCCATTTATTTCTTATACCTTGGCCAGATTTGGACTACTTATCCTGACACTAGGCATTGGTTACGTGGCTGGTTTACGTGGCGTAATCCTGCTTATCCTTGGTTTCCTGGGTTCGGGAATAGTTTCTTTCGTTTTACTCAACAAGCAGCGATCCCAGCTCGGTGGTCGTATTGCTGGCTATTTTTCAAACTTGAATGCAAAGATCGATGCGAACAC
>CANJRK010000093.1 GCA_947476765.1 Actinomycetota bacterium | reverse complement strand
GGTAATCGCAACATAACTCTCGGCGGACTTGCAATGGGCATGAGTCGCGAAGAAGTTGAAGCAATTCGCCAGCAAGTAATTGATTTTGCTGACATTGAAGAATTCATCGATATGCCGATGGGCACTTACAGTTCGGGCATGCAAGCTCGGTTACGTTTTTCAATCGCTGCAGCTCGCCAACATGAAATCTTGCTAGTTGATGAAACCTTGAGTACTGGTGATACCGAATTTCGCGCGCGTAGCCAAGCCAAAATCCGCGAACTTAGTGGCGCTGCTGGAACTGTGTTTGTTGTAGCCCATGGCCATGCCATGATTCGCGAAGTCTGCAACCGAGCCATTTGGATGGATAAAGGAATTATCAAAATGGATGGCGAAACGAACGCTGTACTAGATGCTTACGAGGCCGATGTGGCAGAAAAGAAAGCTGCCAAGGAAGCTAAAGAAAAAGAACAATAAGAACTAGTTCTTTTTTCTGCTTAGTAAGAATCCAATCCCCCACGACATTTGCATAGTCATTAAAACCACGGGTAGCCAAAGTGCGCCTGATCTAGCTCGCTTAACCAAAGTTAGCGATGAAACTAAAATTAAGAAAAGATATCCAATTGGTGCCAGGAATCCCCAAAATGCCAATGGGAATATTTGAAGCATGCTGCCAATGTATCCAGTGATAGTGCCGCCAATGACTCCAACTACGGCAAGCGGTGGCGCAAAGTAACGCAACGCAGACTTTGTGCGGCGAGTATCAGGATGCCGGCGCATAACTTCATGACGCCAGGAACCGTATTCAAAGTATTGTTTTGCTAATTTGAAAACATTTGGTCGTGGTCGATACGTCACGAATAGTTCTGGATTGAACCAAACTTTGCCGCCAGTGCTACGAATTCGATAATTCATTTCCCAGTCTTGGGCACGAGTAAATGCTGGATCGTATCCACCAACTCGTTCGAGTGCACTGCGCTTAAAGACTCCAAGATATACCGTTTCAGCTGGACCCTCGGTGCCGCCAATGTGAAATGCTGCTGAACCCACGCCAAGTGGTGAAGTCATGGCAGCGGCAACCGCCTTTTCAAAGGTCGTAACACCTCGAGCACCCATGATGCCACCGACGTTGTCTGCACCGGTGCGTTGTAAAGTTTCGACGGCCATTCGAATGTAGCCATCAGATAATTCACTGTGGGCATCTACGCGAACCACAATTTCTTGAGTTGTTGCAGCAAGGGCTGCATTCAATCCTTCTGGCGTGCGGCCTGATGGATTTTGTACCGAACTAACCCGGGAATCGCCAGCAATAATTCGCGCTGCCACTTCATTTGTGCGATCAATTGATGGCCCAAGTGCCAAAACCACTTGGATGGGACCGGCATAATCCTGTGACAATATCGCCAATACTGCTGCCTCTAAGTAGTTCTCTTCATTGAGAACTGGCATAACTACGGCTACTGCGGGCAATTGCGTCACATCCCAACGCTATCGGTTCGATAAACTTGAACCTTGAACACTCCCAAAGGAGCGAAGTTGTCCAAAATCGCAGTTATCGGAACTGGCTATGTTGGTTTGACGACTTCAATTGGTCTTGCCAGCCTTGGACACGAAGTTATCGGGTACGACTTGGACCCAGCAAAAGTCGAGATGTTACAGGCTGGAAAACTACCTATCCATGAACCTGGGTTGGGTGAAATCTTAATTGCTGGCATCAAATCCGGAAACCTGCAGTCAACCTCTGACCTATCCGAAGCCGTGGCAGATGCCGATTTTGTTTTCACTTGCGTGCCAACGCCTCAGGATGATGATGGATCTGCCGACTTAAGTTATGTAATTTCCGCCAGCGTTGCTATGAAAGATTTATTAAAGCCTGGTGCAATCGTTGTCACGAAATCAACTGTGCCAGTTGGTTCCGCACAGGTAGTTGAAAATGCTATCGGGCGCAGCGACATTGAAGTTGCTTCTAATCCTGAATTTTTACGCGAAGGTGCCGCTGTTCATGATTTCAAACATCCAGACCGAATAGTGGTGGGCGCACGCTCTACTGAAATCTCACAAAAGGTTATGGACTTATATTCACAAATCGATTGCCCAAAGTTGTTAACCTCGCAAGAAACAGCTGAGTTGATTAAGTATGCTTCCAACTCCTTTCTCGCAATTAAGTTGTCGTATGTAAACGACGTTGCGGTGTTATCTGAAGCTGTTGGCGCTGACCCGTTCGAGGTTTTGCAGGGTATGGGTCTTGATACTCGAATTGGCAATCGCTTCCTTGAGCCAGGTCCTGGTTGGGGTGGCTCGTGTTTTCCAAAAGATACCAAAGCTTTGGAGTCGATCGCTAAATCCTTTGGAGTGGATCTACCCCTGATCACTGCGGCAATCGCCAGTAATGAAATCTCGCATAAACGAGTTGCTGATCGCTTGGCTAAAGCATTGGGCGGTTCATTAAACGGAAAGACTATTGCGGTTCTTGGTTTAACTTTTAAGGCCAACACTGATGACACTCGGGAATCACCTGCAATCGCAGTAATTGAGCATCTTATTAAAGGTGGCGGCGAAGTCGTTGCCTACGATCCCATGGTTAGCAGTTACGACCTGGCTGGATTGACCGTCGCACCATCCCCTGTGGCGGCAGCTAATGGCGCGGATGCGCTAGTAGTTCTAACTGAATGGTCAGAGTTTAGCGAAATTGATTGTGCTGAGATGTTGGCAGCAATGACGGGCAGTGTTGTTATTGACACTAGAAATGTGCTTAATAAAAGCCTCTGGCAAAGTGCTGGTGCAACTTTTCCCAGTTCAGAAACTAAGAGAGTTGTTTAGCTGATGGCAAAAGTATTAGTAACAGGTGCCGCCGGATTCCTAGGTTCACACTTAGTGGATTCACTTTTAGCTGATGGGCATCAGGTAACAGGTGTGGACAACTTTGCTACGGGCAGCCGCGAGAATCTCATTCATTTGGCGCAGACCGAGGGTTTTAATCTCATTGAGCAAGATATTTGTGACGGTCTAGGTGAATTAGCAAGACTTAAATTCGATCAGATATTTCATTTAGCCAGTCCAGCCTCGCCACCAAAATACATCGCAATGCCACTTGAAACGATGCATGTCAATACCAGCGCAACTGAACTGTTACTGCAGTACGCCAGTAAAAATGGAGCTCGGTTATTGTTCGCTTCAACCTCTGAAGTTTATGGCGATCCGCATGAGCATCCTCAGGCCGAAAGTTATTGGGGCAATGTGAACCCAATTGGCCCACGCAGCATTTATGACGAAGCTAAACGATTCGGCGAAACCTTTGTTGCACACTATCAACGCCATAAATTAGCTGATGCGGTAATCATTCGCATCTTTAATACCTATGGTCCGCGGATGGATCCTGATGATGGTCGCGTTGTTTCCAGCTTTATTCGAGATGGAATTAAAGGTAAATCCTTCCAAGTATTTGGAGATGGCAAGCAAACTCGAAGTTTTTGTTATGTCTCTGATTTGATTCGTGGAATTCGTGCCGCCATGGATAGCAAGATTTCTGGACCAGTAAATCTAGGTAATCCGAATGAATTTACTTTGCTGGAGTTAGCTTCCGAAGTTGGTATTGCATTAGGCATTGAACCAGATTTGGAATTTAAAGAATTGCCAGTTGATGATCCAAAACAACGACAGCCTGATATCACTTATGCGAAGTCTGCTCTGAACTGGGAGCCAAAAATTCAGTTGGCTGAAGGGCTCAAACTAACTTCAGAGTGGATGACAACTCAAATTAAGTAGCAAGGTTCTTTAGCTGCGCCTTTAGTGCATCACCTTTATCGATGGCAGTCTGACGCATATCTACTTGAAAATTTTCTAGTTTTTTTGTTAAGGATATTCCAAAGTCATCGCCAGCACTTGCAATAATTCGCGCTGCCAATAAGCCCGCATTTTTGGCATTACCAATTCCAACTGTTGCTACTGGAACGCCAGCTGGCATCTGAACTATCGACAGCAATGAGTCCAAACCTTCTAGCTGACTCAACGGAACTGGCACACCAATCACTGGCAACGTCGTAATCGAAGCCACCATACCCGGCAAGTGAGCTGCACCGCCTGCGCCCGCAATGATTACTCGGATGCCACTACTAGCTGCTTGCTTGGCATAGGAAACCATGTCTTCGGGCATGCGATGGGCTGAAATTACTTCTGCTTTATGACTTACGCCAAGTTCATCCAAGATTTTGGCAGCCGGAGCCATAGTATCCCAATCCGAATCACTTCCCATGATGATGCCAACTAATGCATTACTCATCAATTACTCCCGTGAGGTAGTCGGCTGCATGCCAGGCGCGTTGCAGTAAGTCTTCAATGTTGCCACCTGTGGCATTC
>CANJRK010000092.1 GCA_947476765.1 Actinomycetota bacterium | reverse complement strand
GCTCGATTCGAATCCGCAATGGCACAACTTGAGACGCAGCGTATGGCTAAAGCTGGAAAGTCAGTCTCGGAATTTCAAGCCGTTGCATTTGGGACTGGAATGGCAGCAATCAGTGCTGTTTGTTTGTCACGTGTCAAAGCTGGCAAGAATCATGTCGTTGCAGTTCGCCCGCTTTATGGTGGCACCGATCATCTCTTGGCAAGTGAACTATTTGGTGCCTCAGTGAGTTTTGTTGAGGCAGATCAGATCGCCGCAGCAATTACCCCAAAGACAGGACTTGTAGTTGTTGAAACTCCAGCTAATCCGACACTTCAACTTTTGGATTTGGCTGACATCGTCTTGCAAGCTGGAGATGTTCCTGTGATGGTCGACAATACTTTTGCAACCCCGGTACTTCAACAGCCTTTGGAGTTTGGCGTTAATTATGTTGTACATAGCGCTACGAAATACATCGGCGGCCATGGCGATGCAATGGGTGGTGTTGTTGTGACAACTGAAAAGCATGCCATAGAGCTTCGCCAAGTCCGAGCAATCACTGGAGCGTTGCTAGACCCACAGTCTGCCTATTTATTGCACCGCGGACTTCCAACGCTTTCGATTCGGGTTTTGACTGCGCAAAATACGGCAAGTGAATTAGCCCATTGGTTCTTAACGCAATCAAAAATCAGCGATGTCTATTACCCAGGATTACCAGGGGGAGACGCAAAGGGATTGATTGGAAAGCAAATGCAAGGTCCGGGTGCAATGATTGCCATCAATATGACTGGTGGCTTTGAGGCTGCGCAGACACTTTGCAAGAACCTCTCAATGATTACCCATGCAGTTTCGCTGGGAAGTACAGATACCTTGATCCAACATCCAGCTGGCTTAACTCATCGGCCAGTAGCAAGTGAGGCAAAACCTGGTCAAGGAATCTTGCGAATATCCGTTGGTTTAGAAAGCGCAGCAGATCTAATCGCCGACTTTGAAACGGCGCTTAACCAAATCGCTTAACTCTTGCGTGGGACAGCAAGCAGGCGTAGACTTCGCTTAGTTGAACATTCAACTAAGCCTTAGGAGATCGCTATGCCAGCTGTTACCGCAGACACCCTGACTTTGCCCAGAGTTTTTGTTGCCCCTGGCGCACAGCCCCGTTCAGTCAAGATGATCACTAGCGCACCGCAAGCATATGAAGGCGAAGGTTTTCCAGTACGTCGCGCATTTGCTGGCATCTCGAACGCAGACCTTGATCCATTCATTCATATGGATCAAATGGGCGAAGTTGAATACTTGCCGGGTGAACCAAAGGGGACACCTTGGCATCCACATCGTGGCTTTGAAACTTTCACTTATTTGATGGATGGACGCTTCCTGCATCAAGATTCACATGGCGGCGGTGGCACTATTAAGGAAGGTGGCACCCAGTACATGACTGCTGGTGATGGCATCTTGCACATTGAAACTCCACCAGAGGATTTAGTAATGTCTGGCGGCACATTCCACGGCGTTCAGCTTTGGATTAACTTGCCAAAAGAAAAGAAGCGAATTCAGCCGGCTTACCAAGACTTGCAAGGTCAAGACTCTGCAATGGTTACGACTCAAGATGGTGGTGCACTGATTCGCGTACTTGCTGGACAGATAGAAGATCATTCTGGTCCTGGAATTTCACACACCCCGATCACAATTACTCACGTGACTATTGCCCCAGGTGCACGAGCTGAAATTCCGTGGCGCAGCGATTTCAATGCCTTGGCATATGTGCTCAGTGGTTCTGGCACAGTAGGGCCAGCAAACAATCCAATTCAAACTGGCCAGATGGCTGTGTTAGTTAATGGTGATTACATTTCTATTCAGGCAAATCAAACACAAGAATCGCGTCATGATGGCTTAGACATTTTCCTCATTGGCGGCATTGCGCTTCGCGAACAAGTATTCCAATACGGACCATTTGTGATGAGCACTAAAGAAGAAGTCATGCAGGCCATGGAGGACTACCAAAAGGGACGCTTCGGTCATATCCCAGTTGATGCGATCATGCCGCATCGTCCATAGGCATATTCACTCGAGCATTTTGTTCAAAGGACACCTATACTTTCACCATGTATGACATCGCCTTAAGTGTTAATGCTTGCGTTAGATCCAAGACTCGCGCCGAGATCGCTTGGCTGATTTCGCCAAATATGGGAGTGCATGCACTAGCGCTGACCCCTGGCGGTGGCCGAATTGGGAAAATCTTCGATGGCGCCTTCGATGGCGTGATGTCGGACTACTCCAATCGCAAACTTCCAACCGGCCGGTTATTAAATGTCGCGGTGAACGAGTTTGAGGCCACGATTTCTGGGATCCCAGCAGGCACAAACGCGCAATTCCTTGTGATCCCAGCAGATCACTTCGATCCTGACACCTGGCCAGCCATGGTTGATCGGATTCCGATAGCAATAGTCGCCCACTTGGACCAAGACGAAGTTACTCGAGTCGATGTATTTGATGAATCTTCGATTGGCACGGCGGATCCTGAAACCGCTGAATTATTTTCAAAAGGGGCTACGGCCTTTGAAATTCACCCAGATCGAGTCATTTCAGTCCTTTTCCCAGTCACTCGTCTAGTGGTAGCTGGCCAAGGACCTGTGGCTGAGGCCATAGCTAACTTGGGCACCACACTTGGGTGGAATGTTTCAGTAGTAATGCGCAATGATCTGGCAATTGGTCTATTGGCGTCATTGTCACCTCTGGATGCCGCAGTAATCATGGGCCATGAAGTAGAAGTTTCGAGCCGAAATCTAGGGGCAGCCCTGGAGGGAGATGCCGGATATATTGGTGCTTTAGGCTCAATCCAAAAGCAACAGGATCGCGCTGATTGGCTTGCCTACCAGGAGGTAACCGACTTATCCCGAGTCCACGGGCCCGCTGGAATCGATATTTCCGCTTCCTCACCTGCGGAAATCGCAATTTCGGTGATTGCCCAGGCTATTTCCGTGCTCAAGAGCAACTAGACGCTCCTCTTAAATTTGTTCACATTTTGAGATATTTAGACAATTTCGCCACCTATAACTATTTAGCCTTTCTTATTGCGACGGCCCCATTACGGTGTTAAGTTCGACCCCACACCTTCATTGGAATGAAAATTGGGGAGCCCTAAAAATGGCAGTTGAATCCACAGGTCAGGAACGTGGCAATCCGCGTTTTTATGCATTGATCGAAAATGCGCCAAAGACCGGCAAGAGCCCAACTATCTGGGCTTGGCCACAGATCACCGAGTTCTTAAAAGTTGCAAGCCAGCCAGTGCAAGGACCTTGGCCACCTCATCAAGACGTGCGCCCAGACCCAGATGCCAGCGACATGCCAGTAGCTGTTCGCGACAACAAGTAAATTTTTTTAGATTTAAAACTCTCTGACTTAACTTAAGTCACCGAAAGGAAACAAATGTATCCCTCCCGCTTTGGATATGAATTACCAAAGACTGTTGAAGAAGCAGTAGCGCTTCTAGATGCTCACGGTGGTGAAGCAAAGGTATTGGCAGGTGGCCAAAGTTTGGTGCCGATGATGCGCCTTCGCTTTGCAGCCCCGGAAATGTTGGTCGACATCAACGGCATCGAAGGCTTGCGCTATCACCGTGTTGAAAAAGATGGATCGATTCGAATTGGCGCATTGTGCCGTCACGAAGATCTTGAAGCAGATGATGCAGTTGCCAAGGCGGTCCCAACGATTGCCGCTGCAGCTCCTCTTGTAGCTGATCCAATTGTTCGTACTCGTGGAACTTTCGTGGGCTCTGTGTGTCACGCAGATCCACAAGGAGACTGGGCCGCCACAATGACTGCATTGGGTGGCCATATTGTTGCCCAGGGTCCAAAGGGTAAGCGCGACATTCCAATCGCTGACTTTGTAATTGGTCCATTCCAAAACACACTTGCATTCAATGAAATTGCAATCGAAGCAGTTATCCCGGCGCCAAAGGGTGTTCGAGTTGGCAGCTACCTAAAGCTTGAGCGTCGCGTCGGAGACTTCGCAACTGCATCAGTTGCCGTTTCCTTAGACATGGTTGGCGACACCGTTGCAGATGCGGGTATCGCACTTGCTGGAGTTGGCGGTCGCACAATCAATGCCAACGCAGCCGCTTCTGCACTAATTGGCAAGAAGCTAACTGCCGAAAACATCTCATCAGTTGCAGCCGCAGTTGCTGCAGCTTCCGAACCTCGCACGGATCACCGTGGATCAGCGGACTACAAGCGCCAGATCGTTAAGACTTTCGTAGAACGAATTCTTACTGGACTTGCAAACTCATCACAGAAAGCGGCATAACTATGACCAGTCTTTATGACGAAGTACAAGCAGCACCCGGAGCAGGTGTTCCAACTAGGCGCGTAACAATCAAGGTCAATGGTGATGATCGCACAGTCGATGTTGAGCCACGCTTGCTACTTGCTCACCTGTTACGTCAAGGC
>CANJRK010000091.1 GCA_947476765.1 Actinomycetota bacterium | reverse complement strand
CTTCGATCAAAGTTTCGACAATCTGGGCTTCTGGCACGGTTTTAATAACGACACCTTTAACAAAGATTTGACCTTTGCCATTTCCACTTGCTACGCCCAGGTCAGCTTCGCGCGCTTCACCAGGTCCGTTTACAACACATCCCATAACTGCAACTCGTAATGGAACTTCGAGCCCTTCAAGACCTGCAGTAACTTGTTCAGCCAAAGTGTAAACGTCTACCTGCGCTCGGCCACACGATGGACAGCTCACAATTTCTAAACCGCGCTGCTTTAGATTTAGTGATTCCAGAATTTGGTTTGCAACTTTAACTTCTTCAACCGGTGGGGCTGAAAGTGAGACTCGGATAGTGTCTCCGATGCCTTCGCTAAGTAACGCACCAAAAGCTACTGCGGACTTAATGGTTCCTTGGAACAGCGGTCCAGCTTCGGTTACCCCTAGGTGAAGTGGGTAGTCAGATTGGGCAGCCAATAGTCGATAGGCCTGAACCATAACTACCGGGTCATGATGCTTAACTGAGATTTTGATATCGCCAAACCCGTGCTCTTCGAATAAGGATGCTTCCCAAAGCGCAGATTCCACTAATGCCTCTGGTGTTGCTTTGCCATATTTTTCAAGTAATCGCTTATCGAGTGAACCTGCATTCACGCCAATACGAATTGGAATCCCGGCATCACCGGCGGCTTTTGCAATTTCTTTAACTTTGTCATCAAACTGTTTTATGTTTCCAGGATTGACTCGCACTCCTGCTACTCCAGCATCGATCGCAGCAAAAACATATTTTGGCTGGAAATGAATGTCTGCAATTACCGGGATACTGGATTTTTTTGCAATTTGTGGCAGAGCGTCTGCGTCGTCCTGACTCGGCACGGCAACTCTGACAATTTGGCAGCCTGATGCAGTGAGTTCGGCAATTTGTTGCAGTGTGCTGTTTACATCTGCCGTCAGAGTGGTAGCCATTGACTGGATGCTGATTGGCGCATCGCCACCAACCAGAATGGGGTGGGTGCTGTGACGCAGCGTAATTTGACGACTTTTTCGCCGTGGTGCCAATACCGGAGGAGGTAAATCTGGCATTCCAAGGTTGATAGTCATGTCTCTATTATCTGTCACTGCGGCAACTCCTGCGCTTTCAGGGTTATTGCCATGTAGCGGTCTTCCTAGAAGCTAATTGGCTTAATGATGTCAGCCAGAATAACGACTGCAGACATTCCGATTAATAACAGTGCCATGACGTAAGCAACCGGCAGCATTTTCGCAGTATCAACTGGCCCTGGCAGTGGCTTTCGGCGCAATCTTGCGATCTGGCGGCGGGCGCCCTCATATAAAGCGCCTGCTATGTGTCCACCATCAAGTGGTAAAACCGGAACCATGTTAAAAACAAACAGGAATAGATTGACTGATGCCAAAAGATTAATTAGATCCGAAGCTTTGTAAAGCATAGGGGTATTTTCACTGCCCGCAATTTGCCCGCTAATTCTGCCGATGCCCACAACACTTACAGGACCTTGCGGATCTCTGGGCGCGTCGGTGAACAATCCCCCAACAAGACCAAATACCCGGGCTGGAAACTCAAACAATGCACCTACGCTGGCCGCAGTGATTGATGTCATGAAGCTGGGGACTTCAGAAACTGGAGCAGGCACTAACTTAACTTCAGGCGAAATGCCAATAAATCCCCGAGTAGTAACTTCACCAGTTGGATTACCCGAGTTATCAAAAACTTCTGCTTCGAGCGCGGCCACGGTCACTGTTTCCGAAACTTGTTTTCCATCCGAATCGAGATAAGTGATTTCAACGTCTTTTCCTGCTTGGTCGCCTAACGCAATTCCAAGATCTTCCCATTTCGAAATTGTCGCGCCGTTTACGGAAACTAAAACATCACCCGGTGTAAGGCCTATCTCTGCTGCTGGAGTTTGTGCACTACCCACACACTTACCATTCGTTGATGCAATGCCATTTGGATTTGCGCTCGTTGGAACACAAGAAACTACTTCGCTGATTGTGGTGCTTACTTGGGCTCGACCAATTACCGAAAGTGATATCGTAAACAAGATAGTGGCGATGATTAAGTTCATAAATGGCCCGCCAAACATTACGGCGAGTTTTTTTGGCACACTTAGTCGATAAAAAGTTCTAGATTCATCTTCCAGAGTAACTTCGGCAAGGACATCTTCGCGAGCTGATTCAATCATTAATCCAAGTCGACCAAGTTTTTCCGTATCTTGAGTGCCATTGGGATTTGGCGGAAACATTCCAATCATTCGAATGTAACCACCAAGTGGAATTGCCTTTAATCCATACTCTGTGTCTCCGCGTTTGCGAGACCAAATGGTTGGTCCGAATCCAACCATGTACTGCGGCACCTTGACACCAAATTTTTTGGCAGGAACTAAGTGGCCAATTTCGTGCAATGCAATTGATGCCAGTAGGCCACTAAAGAAGATGAGGACTCCAAGCAAACTCAGCATGCGATTCGTCTAATTCCTGGATTCAAGAAATTCTTGCCCATATAGTTGTGCCCATTCTGCGGCCTGCAAAACTTCTTCTATTGTCAGGCTCTGGTCTGACACAAAATTTGTCTCTAAGTGAACTTCTAAAACTTGAGCTACGAATTCAACGATTTCAGTAAAACCTAATGTGCCTGCCAAAAATGCCGCTACTGCTACTTCATTTGCACCATTCAGTACCGCCGGTGCCGTGCCTGCCAGCTTTCCAGCCCGCTTAGCTAATGCAACTGCAGGGAAAGTTACTTGATCTAGTGGCTCAAAAGTCCAAGAAGTTGCTTCCTGCCAATTGCATCCCGCTGCTGCATCTGGAATTCGAACCGGCCAAGTAAGGCCAAGTGCGATCGGCAAGTGCATGTCAGGTGGACTTGCCTGCGCGATGGTCGAACCGTCAACGAACTCGACCATTGAGTGAACTACGGATTGTGGATGAACGACTACATCTATTTGATCGAATTCCAATCCAAAAAGCAGATGGGCTTCAATGACTTCTAAACCCTTATTCATCATGGTGGCCGAGTTAATAGTTACCACTGGACCCATAGTCCAAGTTGGATGTGCGAGCGCTTGTTGTGGAGTTACCTCTGCTAGTTCGGCCTTCGAGCGTCCCCGAAATGGTCCGCCACTTGCAGTTAATACGATTCGTCGCACCTCCGAAGTGGTGCCAGATCTCAGGCACTGCGCAATCGCTGAGTGTTCGCTATCAACAGGGACTATCTGACCTGGGCTAGCAAGCTTCGTAACGGCGGTGCCCCCGATTACAAGTGACTCTTTATTCGCCAATGCCAAAGTGGCACCAGATTTCAATGCCGCAACAGTTGGCAGAAGTCCTACTGCACCAGTGATGCCATTCATAACTACATCAACGGAAATTGCAGCTAGCTCACTTGCAGCTTGCGGACCAACCAAAAGTTTTGGCAACGTGAAGTTTCCTTCAGAATATCCAGCTTGCTTTGCTTGGGCGTAAAGTGCAAGTTGCACATCTTGAGCTGCAGTCGCATTAGCAAGCGCCAAATATTCAACTTCAAATTCAATTGCCTGTTGCGCAAGCAAGGCAGGATTGTTTCCGCCCGCAGATATTCCAACAACTTTAAAGTTCGCAGGGTTTTGGCGAATTATGTCGAGAGTTTGAGTGCCGATGCTCCCAGTAGATCCAAGAACTATGACACTTCGAACGCTTGTGGAATTCATCAATTACAGAGCTAGGTCGCTCAAAACCAAGATACGTTCATGAGTCATGTCTTGCATCGCATGATGCAGACCTTCTTTGCCAACGCCAGAGGCTTTGACGCCACCGTATGGCATCTGGTCTGAACGGAACGTAGGTACATCGCCAATAATTACGCCACCAACTTCTAATTCGGAATGCGCTAGGAATGCAGTTTGGACATCGTGCGTGAATACTCCTGCTTGCAGACCAAATGGTGAATCGTTAACCATGTCTAAGCCCTCTTGCGTTGAAGCAATTGAATTAACCAGCATGACAGGACCAAAAACCTCATTGCAGGAAACTTTGGCATCAACTGGGACATCAGAAAGCACAGTTGGTTCATAGTAAGAACCATTCCGCTTACCGCCAGTTAGAACTTTTGCGCCAGCTGCTACGGCTTCATTAACCCATTCTTCGACACGCTTGGCAGCTGCTTCGTTGATCATCGGTCCAACTACCGTCTTTTCATCCCGAGGATCGCCATTAGGTAGTGCTGCAACCGCGCTAACAATTCGCTTTGTCATGTCTTCGTACAAAGAATCGTGAATCAAAACGCGTTGCACTGAAATACATGACTGTCCAGCCTGATAATTCGCGAATGTGGCAATACGAGATGCTGCCCACGTCTTGTCCTTTTCGCTGTTCCAGTCTTCGAGGATTACTGCAGCGGCATTGCCACCTAGTTCAAGTGTGATGTGCTTGTTAGGAACTGCCTTTTGAATCTCGAATCCAACTTTG
>CANJRK010000090.1 GCA_947476765.1 Actinomycetota bacterium | reverse complement strand
GTCATTAACATTGGGAAAAATTTTGGTGCGCGCTCAGCTGCAATAAGTACTGTGCGATAGCCGGCACAAAGTGCCTGCGACGTTAATGCATCCATTGATTGAGCGCGAGAAATTCGCGGCAATACATCAAACGACAGTGCGGTGACTTTTTGATCAGCTAGCGCTTTGACGGTTTGCGCATCGTTAGTTGGTGACAAGAACGAAATTGTGATTGCGCTAGATTTCAATTGCGAAATTTGTTCGTTAGCCAGTGGCCTAACGGTTGCCACTACATCTGCTGAACTTAAGGTTCCTGATCCGGCCGCAACCTCTGCGCCCACGGCCTTGTATTCGTCATTGTGATAACCAGATGCTTCGCCAGCACCTGCTTGCACAGTTACTGAGAGTCCTAGTTTGATGAGCTTTTGGGCACCTTCGGGTGTCAGGCCAACTCGAAGTTCGCCCGCCCTAGTTTCGGCTGGGATAAATACCAACATCAGCAATTCCGCCTTAAATCTGTTAGGTACGAGCCTAGAGGCAGACCTAATGTTGTGCAGACCCGCGCCTTACTTTCTGCACCTGTTGAGTGGCTATGGCGATCAATATAAAGGAGAACAGAATCACGGCAATCCGTTGTGGGACCTGATGGCTAAGCCAGACCCCAAGAAATGTGAAGGGCACTCCCGCAAATCCAGAAAGCACAGCAAATGGGACTTCAATATTTCCTTTGCGGAAATTAGCCCAAGTTCCCGATATTCCTGACCCAACAATTACGGCCAGGCTTGTGCCCCGAGCCGCGATCGAATCCAAGCCCGCCGCAATGATCAAAGCTGGCACCATAACGATGCCGCCGCCCACGCCAAAAAGGCCCGACATTACGCCGGCAAAGAACCCAACGGCAATGAGCAAAACAATGCTGGGCCATCCCTCTAGAAGTTGATGTGGATTTGAGGACCAGATAAGTCTCATCGCGGATAAATACAGCAAAACGGCAAAACCCATTTGCAGGAACTTGAGCGAAACTTGACCCAGAAGTTTTACGCCATAAAGGGCCCCGAATACTGAGCCAAGTAGTAACGCAGCCGCCGCATCCCAAGCTACATTGTCATTTGCGGCATATCCGATTGCTCCTGCGATCGCAATTGGCACAACTGCCGCCAGTGACGTCGCGTGTGATTTACGTTGGTCTAATCCGACCCACAACACGTAGAGCGGAACCATTAAGAATCCACCACCAACGCCAAACATGCCAGCCAATACTCCAGCGAGTAAACCGACAATTAAGGCTTGCGTGATTTGGCGTCGTGACAAAACTGCAAACAATGTTATGCATCACGCTTAAAGAATAAGGCGGATGCAATTAAATAGAACCCAACTACCCAAGCTGCGAATATCAATCCGGCATTTGGTTGATCAGAAAGATGAGTAAGCCATGCCGTTCCATTTGCAAATGGCAGCACTTCCACTATCCAATCCATCTTGCCCTTGGCTAAAGTTGCAAACACCTGAATTAAGCCTTCGATAATTGATGACATCAATAATGGAAAGACAATTCCCAAAGCTAAGTTGCGAGTGATCATGGTAATACTCATTGCAATCAAGCAGTAGGAAAAACCAAATAACACTACTTGCCAAAGTTCTGATGGCTCGCCACCGTTGAGGTTCCAGCCTGAACCATTTTTGCTGAGCGAGTCCTGTGGCGCCATCGTTCCAATCGCGCCAAGTACTGCCCAGCCAAGGAATGTAGAAATTAATACGTATGCACCAAGTAACAAAGTCTTGGCTAGCAATACGCGTTCTCGTTTTGGAAACTCGGTGAGCGTTAGGCGGATGGTCCCATATCGATATTCATGCCCAAAAAATTGTGATGCAACAACAGAGAGCATCACCAAACACAAGACGTTGGCATTAGTGCTATACAAACCTTTCCAAGTTTGAGTGCCAAAGCCACCGTCGCCTAGGAAAAGTGGGCCTGCGCCAAGTAGTCCTGTAATTACCAAATAAACAAAAGTCATGATCCAAGTTGCTCGCACTGACCAAAGTCGGCGCCATTCATAAATCAAATTTGAAATCATGATGTTTGCCCAATTCGATATTCTTGACCCGAATCAGTCAGCTCCAAGAACACTTGCTCCAAGCTGGCAGTTCTTGGGGAAAGTTCGGAAAGTGCAATCCCATTGGTGAATGCGATCTCCCCTATTCGATCAGTAGTCTGTCTTGGGATCACCAAGGTGTTTGCGCCATCGCTCGTTGACGCAATTCCTTGAGCGTTCAAAATCTCGCTGAGTTTTTCGCTTTGCGAACTCCGCACTACAACAGCCGACCCAGTAGCTCGCGACAAGAAAGCTGGCATGGATTCAGCCGCAATTAGTTTTCCACGCGCAATAACTACAAGGTCATCGGCCAGCAATTCCATCTCACTAAGCAAGTGACTGCTTACAAGTACCGATCTGCCGTTTGAGGCGTAATACTTCAAAAAGTCGCGCAACCATTGAATAGATTGTGGATCTAAGCCATTTGCTGGTTCATCAAGCATTAAAACCTGGGGATCGGCCAAAATTGCACCGGCTAAACCTAGGCGCTGCCCCATCCCTAATGAAAAGCCGCCCGGGCGTTTTTTGGCCACAGATTCCAGGCCCACTAACTTCAAAACCTCATGCACTCGCGCTTTACTTATTCCCGCTTCGGCCCCAAGCATGCGCAGATGTGCATACGCAGATCGCTTGGGATGAAAAAACTTCGCATCTAGGTGGGCGCCAATCGTGCGAGTAACAGGCAGGTGGCTATTTAACTTCTGTCCATCGAAAAGAGTTTCGCCGCCACCATTATCAAGGCCGAGCATCAAACGCATGGTGGTTGATTTACCAGAACCGTTTGGCCCTAAAAATCCAGTCACTCGACCCGGTTCGACGGTAAATGACAAGTCATCTACCGCATGAATCTTTCGAAAATGCTTATCCAGATTGCGGGCTTCAATGCGCATAATTAATGACTAACTAAGCAGGGAATCGAAACCTTGCCGACTAATTAGTTATCCTCGGATTTCTCATTAGCGGTGATCTCTGTTGGAAACTCGGCGAAAGTGCCAGCAACTGTTGTGCGGCCCTCTGAAAAACGCGCCATTAAATCGTGAACGGCTGTTTCAGATTCCTGTAAGTGTGAATTGGCCTGATCAAACCAATGCGAACGTAGGTCTGTAATTCGCTTCTTTAGGTCTTCAAAAATCTCACGATTTGTATCAAGTGAGCTCAATAAATCGTCGCGGTAAACAATCGCAGCATTTCGAAGTGCAGCTGCGTCTGCTTTTGACTTTGCAAACGCAGCTTCAGACTTCGCAGAAGCAACACGACCCATTTCGTCAGCCTTGACTTGCGCCTGAGAAATTATCTGTTCAGCTTGCTTTTCTGCTTGCTGCAACTTTGCTTGCGCCTCAGAAATTATTGAGCCGTGATTCTTACTGGCATCTTCACCAAGTGCTCGAGCATCGCCGCTTGCTTTTTCAAGCATGGCTTGCACAGCGTTAGTTGATTCAGTCTGCAGCCGCTTGGATTCAGCTTGCGCCGCAGAAATCTGATCCGCAGCTGTTTTGTTCGCTGCTGCCATAAGTTGGGCAATCTCATTTTCCGTTGTTGCGCGTAATGTCTCAGACTCTTTTTCAATTCGACTTTTTAGATTTTCAGCTTCTGTGACAACTTCGTTTGCACGGCGTGTCGCATCTTCGAGTAATTTAGCAATAACTTTTTGATTCTCGGCTGCCTGTGAGTCTGCATCGTTTTGAGTTGCTTCAAGTAACTGAGCGGCTTGATCGCGTGCAGTTTCTAAAGTTGAAGTTGCTTCTGCACGTAGCTTACGAGCATCAACGTTGGCAGCCTCGCGGGTTTGTCGAGCATCAAGCTCACAGCTAGCGCGGATTTGTTCCCGCTCAGATTCGGCTTGTTGCAAAGTTTCGGTAGCTTGTTCAATTAGTTTGCCTGCACGCATGCGAGCGGCACGAATTATGACCGCGGCATCTTCGGCAGCGATCTGAGTTAGAGCATCTTCGTCCATATCAATGAAGCTCGGACGGCCCGCTGCGCCTTCAAGTTCAGCAATCCGGCTCTGCAATGCGCCAATTGTTTTTTCGGCATCCGCGAAGTTGCGCCCGTTTAGCGCACCAGCATCGCCAGTTTCATCGCCCTTAAAAAATCGGCCTAGGCCTTTGCTGTCGCTCATATGTATTCCTCATTTCCCCGTAGATAAAGAATAGGGGCGAACCTGTTGAGTTGGAAATCCGATTTGTCTGAAAAATGCGGGGTTTAGCGGGAGCGACTGCCCCCACGAGGCCCACCGGATCTGCTTTGTGGTCGGCCACCACCTGATCGGCTTGGTCCGCCTGGACGACGACCGCGGGTTGGCGGCTCTGCTGGCGGTTTCCAAGCTATCCCTGAAGGTTCTTTGGCTCCCGTAATAGTCACAAGTTCCTTGGACATTGGCTTAACTTTCACAACTTCTGGATCGACT
>CANJRK010000089.1 GCA_947476765.1 Actinomycetota bacterium | reverse complement strand
CCAAACGTGGTCCTCGTCGTTCGTTGCGTGCCATGATCAGCCCTCCTCATCTATCTCGTTTTCCCGCCAGTCTTCCGGCAACATATGGTCGATTACGTCGTCAATTGTGACGGCACCTAACAAAAGATCATTCTCGTCTACAACAGGCAATGCGACCAAGTTGTAGGTTGCAAAATATCGGGCAACTTGACCCAATGGTGCACCAGGACCAATAGGCGTAAGGGTTGTATCCAATACTCCAGATACCAAACTTGATGGTGGTTCCCGCAGTAATCGTTGGACGTGGGCCACGCCAACATATTTACCAGTTGGGGTTTCCAAGGGTGCGCGCGTGACATAAACCTGCGAGGCAAGCGCCGGAGATAACTGAGCCTGACGTACTCGGGCTAAAGCTTCGGCAACTGTGGCATCAGTGGAAAGCACAACAGGTTCGGTTGTCATCATGCCGCCAGCGCTGAAGTCGTCATAAGTCAAAAGTCGACGTAAATCTTCGGCTTCATCAGGTTCCATAGCACCGAGATATTCTTCGGCTTGCTCTGGTGGCAACTCTGACAACAAGTCAGCAGCGTCATCGGGATCCATTTCTTCCAAAACATCACGGGCGCGTTCCAAACCAAGTTCAGACATAATTTCAACGCGATCATCTTCGGGTAACTCTTCAAAAACATCTGCCAACTTTTCCACATCAAGTCCGCTAATTAGTTCAAGGCGACGCTTTTGTGGCAATTCTTGTAACAAATTCGCTAAGTCAGCTGGTCGCATTTCTTCGATTGATGCCAAAAGCGAATCAACAGGCTGTTCTGCTGACTCGGTGAACAACCCAGTCACATCGCTCCACTCGACTGTTATCGTTTCGCCACGACGTCCAAAACTAGTTGCGGCTTTACGAATAAATAATCGAGAAATGGTCCAGTCCCGAGTTCGTTCTTGCGACATGCCGATGTCTTGCAAAGTAACCTGCTCGCCAGAATCCAAAAATGTGATTCGACGATCAAGTAGTTCTGCAATTACTAACGTTTCCTCAGCGCGTCGTTCAAATCTGCGTAGGTTGACCACGCCGCTTGTAACTACAGAGCCTGGTTCAATCGAGGTGATGCGAGCCATCGGGACAAAAATCCGTCGCCGCGGGGCTACTTCAACTACAAATCCCAATACAGATGGTGCGCGGCCATTACTTCGGGCCGTCACCACGACATCACGAATCTTGCCTACTTGATCTCCCACGGAGTCAAATACGGCAGTCCCAGCCAATCGGGCCAGGTAGATGCGGGTCTGGGTTGTGCTCACCTGTCGAGATTACCCGTTCGAGGCCATATCTAAAGAATCCATTGTTATGGTAAAACCTTGAATTCCTTATGATTTCACGGGATATTCATTTGAGGCCAGAATTCACATACCTAGTAAATTATGGCTACCAGTTACACGCAAAGGAAAATGCAATGAGCCAAGCAATTCGATTCACCGGAAAGACCGCAATTGTCACCGGAGGCGCAGGTGGAATTGGTACTGCGATTAGTCAGCGACTAGCCAGCGAAGGTGCCTTTGTAGTTGTTACTGACACCAATGCGGAAAATGCACAAAAGGTTGCAGCTGATATCAACACCAATGGCGGCACTGCAGTTGCTATACCTGCAGACATCTCAAGTGAAGCAGCATGTGCAGACTTAATTTCTCAAGTATTTAAATTGCGTGGTCAAATTGATGTTCTGGTAAACAATGCTGGAATCATGCGACGCGGCAATATTCTAGATATCAGCGTCCAGGATTGGAATGACTTATTTGCCGTAAACATAAATGCGATGTTTCATCTATGTCGGGCTGCACTACCGCACATGATCGCAGGCGGCGGTGGAGCAATTGTTAATACCGCGTCGCAGTGGGGTTTGTATCCTGCACCAAATTGCATCGGTTACAACGTTACAAAGGCGGCAGTTGCATCGTTCTCACAAAACTTAGCTCGAGATTACGCACCGCACAACGTGCGAGTGAATGCCGTATGCCCAGGTGAAATTCATACTCCAATGTTGGAAGCGGGCGCCAAGCGATCTGGTCGCACCATTGCCGACTTAGATGCGTTGGTTCCATTTGGTCGGGTGGGACGGCCAGATGAGGTCGCTGCGCTCGTTGCATTCTTGGCTTCAGAAGAGGCCGCGTTTATGTGTGGCTCTTTGGTTGAGATAACCGGTGCACAACCAGTTGCTTAGGTTCGCTATTAACAAGTTCAAGTAAGGTGAAGTTATGCGAGGTCAGCCAGGAACATTTCTTGCCGCACTTGCTCGCCGCCTAACGAAAATTGAAATACATGGACAGCAAAATCTGGCAATTTTAGATCAACCTGGACCGGCAATGATCGTGGTTAATCACACCACTGTTGTTGACGTAGTCGTGGTAATTGGAACCTTACACAAACTTGGCTTCACAGTTGATGGACCATGTAATGAAAATTGCGCACATCGCCGTCATCTG
Organism: Actinomycetota bacterium; assembly: GCA_947476765.1. Lineage (GTDB taxonomy): Bacteria > Actinomycetota > Actinomycetes > S36-B12 > UBA5976 > UBA5976. Next base: position 2,038 of record CANJRK010000089.1, on the reverse strand, counting down.
CGGCCAGTTGGAACATCAGACATGTGGAACTTTCCGCTAGCTAAACAAATTGTTACTGGCAGTGGAATTATTCCAACTGATCAACATGATGGCCGCAGTGCTTATCGGGCAGCTAGAACTGCACTAAAAAATAACGAAGTGGTTTTGATGTACCCCGAGGGTGACGTGCAGATTAACGCCGAGGCATCACCTCGGGCTTGGCGACCAGGCGCGGCCGCGTTAGCCAGGTCAGTGGCAATGCCTATTGTGCCCATTGCCCATCATGACACCAGAAAACTTGGTTCGGGCAGTGTAGAACGCAGTATCGTGCAAGCACTCAGCAAAGTGTTTCATCGCCCACGAATTCATTTAATGATTGGTGAACCAGTTCTAGCTAGCGCGCTTGCTGCACTTGATGCCACGCAACTAAACGATTATCTAGAGCGCGAATTATTGTCACTCTGGAAACGAGTAAGCGCTTTAGCTTAAGCGTCTTTTTGACTGCTGCGCGTGCGATTGCGCTGACGTGGGGTGCGATCTTTTGGTTTTGCCGCTGGCGCCGCAGACGTATTCCCAGATGCTGATTTGGAACTCGTTGCAGGCTTCTTGGCAGCTCCAGATTTACCGGTTTGTGGCTTACTTGAATTACCGCGACGTCCCTTATTGACACCAGTCTCGCCTAAGTCCTCAAGTTTTTCGCCAGCTAGTCCTTCGCGCGTGCGTGCTGAACCTGGTAGTTCTCCAGTGGTTCCAGCCGGGATGCCTAAACCAATGTAGACGTGATCACTTGATGAATAAGTTTCGATTGGATCATTAAATGCCATGCCAAGCATGCGATTGATCATTTGCCAGCGATTAATGTCCTGCCAGTCAACCAAAGTGATTGCGACACCAGATGCGCCGGCTCGGCCAGTACGGCCAACTCGGTGCAAATAAGTCTTTTCATCATCTGGGCATTCATAGTTAATTACGTGAGTCACATCTGCTACGTCAATACCTCGGGCGGCAACATCTGTTGCTACCAAAACATCAACTTTGCCGCTGCGGAATGCCCGAAGTGCTTGTTCGCGCGCACCTTGACCCAAGTCGCCGTGAACTGCGGCAGATGCAAAACCACGATTGGCTAAATCTTCAGCCAAGTTTCCGGCAACACGCTTAGTACGACAGAAAATCATGGTTAAGCCACGACCTTCAGCTTGCAGGACGCGAGCAACTAGTTCTGGCTTATCCATTTGATGACAACGCCACACATGTTGTTCAATTGCATCAACGATTGATGAATCACTAGTTGGATCTGTGGCCCGAATATGTGTTGGCTGAGTCATGTATCGACGAGCAAGCGCAACAATTTGACCTGGCATAGTTGCCGAGAACAACATGGTTTGGCGACTTGCTGGAGTCTTGCTAACTAAAGTTTCAACATCTGGCAAGAATCCCATGTCGAGCATTTCATCGGCTTCGTCCAAAACCAATACTTTAATCGCACTTAAATCTAAATGCCCTTGCTTAATCATGTCGATTAATCGCCCTGGCGTACCGGCAATAACTTCCACACCATTTTTTAGCGCCTCTACTTGCGGCTCGTAAGCCTTACCGCCATACAGACTCAAAACCCGAGCACCCATGTTCTTGCCAGCAGTTTCTAAGTCAGCAGCTACTTGGATTGCCAGTTCACGGGTTGGAACTATAACTAGTCCTTGTGGTTTGCCAGCATGTTTGAATTCTGCCCACTCAGGGTTTGTGGGAGTTATGACCTGAGTTAGCAATGGAATACCAAATCCCAAAGTCTTACCAGTTCCGGTTTTTGCTTGTCCGATTAGGTCTTGGCCAGCCATAGCCAGCGGCAAAGTCATTTCTTGAATGGGGAAAGCATCGATGATGCCCTTGCTGGCCAATGCCGAGCAAATGTCTTGGGGAACGCCGAGATCGGCAAAACTAGCGATGAGAAAACTCCTGGTAGATATAGGCAAACACGCACATTTTCGTGGCCGACTTCAATCGTACCCGTATATCGCCTACCCTTAAGCGTTGTGAGTAGTCCTGCAGTAATTGACCTTCT
>CANJRK010000088.1 GCA_947476765.1 Actinomycetota bacterium | reverse complement strand
CGACTCTGCAATCCATGTGATGCATCGCGAATCTAAAGCAGGCTTAGGTGCGGCTTACCTAGCTGCCTTTGATTGGGCGAGTCAACACGGCTATGAAATTGTCGTAGAGATGGATGCTGATGGCTCACATCGGCCAGCTGACTTAACCAAAATTCTGGAAGCCATGGCTGACAACGATGTAGTTTTGGGCTCGCGATGGATCGCTGGTGGCAGCGTTGTGAACTGGGCTAAGAGCCGCGAAATACTCTCACGTGGTGGAAACCTTTACACCCGACTTTGGTTAGGCATTCCATTACGCGATGCCACCGGAGGTTTCCGTGCTTATCGCATGAGTGCCATCGATGCTATGCAAATCGAAAATGTCCAAAGCCAGGGGTACTGTTTCCAAGTTGACATGGCTTGGCGTGCAATTTCGGCAGGACTGAGAGTTGCAGAAGTTCCAATCACATTCGTAGAACGGGAATTGGGCGAGTCCAAAATGGATGGGACGATAGTTAAAGAGGCACTGTGGTTGGTTACCCAATGGGGAATTAGGAAACGCTTCTCAGACCTGAAGCGAATACTTAACATCTCTTAATTACATATTGGTTGCGTTTGCTTCGGCAGTACTTTTCTCTATCTGATAGTTGCGTTTACTTCGACAGTACGAAAAGCTCATGCTCTCAAAAGAGTTGCTTCGCAAATTTTTCGATCATGACTTTTCTTCCTGTCGAGATCAGTAACAATCTATTTATAGGATTTCCAAAAATATATATTCAGGGACCACGAACTCACAAGTGCTAACCCAATGATTAGGGAACAAAAAGTCCCCAGAAAACTCCGAGGCGAAAAATTTGCGAAGCAACTCTTTTGAGCAGCGGATTGTTTTCTGGAGGACTTTGCAGTGGCTACTGATCTACCTGCTGTCTACGCAGTGGCTAATCCCATGCGAATAGGCGCCAGATTTAACTATGGCTTGATTAAGAAGCCTTTGCGCGGATGACTTCTAGGCGTTCCTTGAGGATGCCTTCTAAGTCTTTGATTGTACGGCGCTCCAAGAGCATGTCCCAGTGTGTCCTGACGTGCTTAGGTTCGGCTGGAACTTCAGGTGTGGCTCCCAGCATCATTCCAGTGGCCCCACAGGCACAGGGCCAAGTCGTCGGAATCTCGTCAGCCTCAACTGAGAATGGCATGGTAATTCGATGTCCCTGATCACAGACATACGTGGTTAATGCTCTGGGCGCATATTCCCCAGAATCGACTTCATAGCTCGTTGTTCCTAGACGCGAGCCGCGCATTGATTCACCCATAATTTTCCCTCCCATGGATGCTTAACTGCGTTCTGCAGATGTTTCAGGTTTACCCAGGAGGTGGGAAATTAAACCTGACGATGTGAACTAGGCATTAGATCTAGCCAGACAGAACCCTGTATTCATTGGCTCTTCACTGTGTATAATTAGCCGATAAGATACATTATGTCAACTAACAAAGTTCTGACTAAGTATGTGGGTCAGATCAGATCTCCAGGGATCGCCTGATTGCCACATCCCCAATTCCAAGGCCGTCAACGGGCCGTGCGGGCTCAAATCTGGTTAAGCGAAGTCAGAGATCGGTGGACAAGCACAAACCAAGTTACGGTCACCATAGGCGCCATCAATACGTCGCACAGATGGCCAATATTTGGTTTCTCTCAGGCTTGGCAAAGGATACGCAGCCATTTCTCGGCTGTATGGGTGTTCCCAATCGCCTAGCAGGAATTGAGCCGTGTGTGGGGCATTGTGTAGCGGATTATCGTCAACTGGCCAAGTTCCAGCCTGGACCTGAGCAATCTCCTGCCTAATGGCCTTCATAGCCGCTATAAATCGATCCAGCTCGAACAGAGATTCACTCTCGGTAGGTTCGACCATCAAGGTTCCAGCCACTGGAAATGACATCGTTGGAGCGTGGAATCCGAAATCGACTAGTCGCTTTGCAACGTCATCAACACTTACGCCGGACTCATCGCTGATCCCCCGTAAATCCAAAATGCATTCATGAGCTACTAGTCCATTGCCGCCAACATAAAGTACTGGGAAGTCATCGCTTAACTTCTTTGCGATGTAATTTGCCGATGCAACTGCAACTTGTGTTGCTTTAGTTAATCCTTCGGCGCCCATGAGACGGATGTAAGCCCATGGGATCGGCAGGATGCCTGCGCTACCCCAAGGTGCACCACTGACTGCTCCTACCCCACCATCGGCATAACCACGAGCTGTTGGTCCAGCTTCGGGGCGCAATGGATGTGATGGCAAGAACGGTGCCAAGTGCGCACGCACGCCAACTGGTCCAACGCCTGGTCCGCCACCGCCGTGCGGGATTGCAAAAGTTTTGTGCAAATTCAGGTGCGAAACATCTGCGCCAAATTTCCCGGGCTTAGCTAAACCAACTAAGGCGTTTAAATTTGCACCGTCGACATAGACCTGACCACCAGCATCGTGAATCATGGCGCAAATATCCGAAACGGTTGCTTCGTAAACTCCATGTGTAGATGGATAAGTAATCATCAATGCCGCAAGTTCGTCAGCATTTTCCATGATCTTGTGTTTTAAATCATCCATGTCGACGTTGCCAAAGTCGTCGCAGCCTACGACAACTACGCGCATGCCAGCCATCACAGCTGATGCCGCGTTGGTGCCATGTGCTGAGCTAGGAATCAAGCAGACATTTCGTGCGCTGTCCCCACGTGACTTGTGGTAACCACGAATTGCAAGTAGCCCTGCGAACTCCCCTTGCGAACCAGCATTAGGTTGCAATGAAATCGCATCGTAACCAGTGACTTCAACTAGCCAGTCTTCAAGTTGGCGAATCATCGTCATGTATCCAGCAACACTGTCGAGCGGTGCGAATGGATGAATTCCACCGAATTCCGGCCACGTTATTGATTCCATCTCTGTTGTGCCATTTAACTTCATAGTGCACGAACCAAGTGGAATCATGGATCGGTCAAGTGCAATATCCTTGTCAGATAATTTGCGGATGTAACGCAGCATTGCTGTTTCGCTATGGTGAGAATTAAACACCGGATGTTCTAGGAATGTCGAAGTTCGTATCAGATCACTTACTAAAGATTCCCCTTCCAATCTGACCAGATAACTAGTTGGGAAATTGCCACCCAAAGCATCTTGAAAACTTGCCCAAACTTGTTCCACAGTTAACTCAGTCGTGGTCTCATCCACACTTAGCGAGATGGTGTCCGCATCTACTTCCCACAGACTTATCCCCCGCGTGCGAGCTGCCGCTACGACGTCACGCGATTTACCTGGAACTGTCACTCGAATTGTGTCAAAGAAGTTATCGCTAACCTTGACTCCACCTTGCGCCAGACCTTCGGCTAAGGCATTAGCGCGACGATGAACATTTAATGCGATCTGGGTTAGTCCCTGTGGTCCGTGATAAACCGCATACATCGAAGCCATTACCGCCAGGAGAACCTGAGCAGTACAAATGTTGCTTGTAGCTTTATCCCGGCGAATGTGTTGTTCACGCGTTTGCAGCGCTAACCGATAAGCGGTGTGACCGTCGGCGTCCACACTGACACCAACTAAACGACCTGGTAGTGACCGTTCCAATCCAGTGCGCACGGCCATGAATCCAGCATGTGGTCCGCCGAATCCCATTGGTACGCCAAAGCGCTGCGACGAGCCAACAACAATGTCTGCTCCTAGTTCACCTGGAGCCTTGAGCACAGTTAGCGCCAATAAATCTGTTACGACAGCAACCGAAGTTCCAAGATCGTGAGCCTTAGAAATATTTGTAGCTATGTTTCGTACCTTGCCGCTGCTACCTGGGTAACTTAGCAATACGCCAAAGCAGTCAGGCATCTCCTGTGCTTCAACATCAATTAGTGCTAGTTCGATTCCGATTGGTTCGGCGCGAGTGGCTAACACTGCCAGTGTTTGTGGATGGGTATCAGCGTCTACCGCAAAAACGTTTGACTCGCTCTTTGAATTACGGCGCAGTAATGTCATGGCTTCGGCAGCTGCCGTTGATTCATCGAGCAGCGATGCACTTGCGATGTCTAATCCAGTTAAATCGGTAACCATAGTCTGGAAATTGATTAAGGCTTCGAGGCGACCTTGGGAAATCTCCGGCTGGTATGGCGTGTATGCGGTGTACCACGCTGGATTTTCCGTGATGTTACGTAGGATCACGCCCGGTGTATGTGTGCCGTAGTATCCAAGACCAATCATTGAAGTCAAAACTTCATTTGCATCTGCAAAGGTACGCAACTCTGCGAGCACTTCTGACTCGGATGCACCCGATGCTAATGCAAGTGGAGCTTGATTCTGAATGTTTGTTGGAACTGCCGCATTACTCAATTCGTCGAGTGTGCTGTAACCAATAAAACTCAAAATCTTGGAAAGATCAGAATTGTTTGGACCGATGTGACGGTCAGCAAATTGTGCGTATGAATCCTGCTGTGCTTGCACTGACATGATGTTCCTCAAAAACAATAGACGGATAGACCGTTGCCGGTCCTCCCCCTCTGTCATGGAACATTTCAGAGTTGCTGATTCCAGGTAGTCCTGATGCCTGAGAGGTTCT
>CANJRK010000087.1 GCA_947476765.1 Actinomycetota bacterium | reverse complement strand
TTGGGGAACGCCGAGATCGGCAAAACTAGCGATGAGAAAACTCCTGGTAGATATAGGCAAACACGCACATTTTCGTGGCCGACTTCAATCGTACCCGTATATCGCCTACCCTTAAGCGTTGTGAGTAGTCCTGCAGTAATTGACCTTCTTGGTGTCCTGGCATATGGCGAGTTAGTGGCTTTTGAGCGCACTGCTGCTGATGCCAGTCTGGCGCCTACTTTGGCTGACAAGGCAGCTTTGGCTGAAATGGCAGCAGCTGAATTCGCGCATTATGAGCAGATTTCGGCGCACTTAACATCGCTGGGATCTGACCCAATCGTTGCGATGGAGCCTTTCGTATCAGCGCTCGATCAATTTCACAACACTCTGACACCGCGAGACTGGCTTGAAGGATTATTAAAGGCATATGTCGGTGATGGAATTGCAAATGATTTCTATCGTGAGATTTCTTCCCACATGGATCCTGCAACTGCAAACTTAGTTGCTGAAGTGCTGTCAGACGTAGGTCATGCAGACTTTGCAATTGAACGAATCCGAACCGCAATTTTGGAGGATCCGAAAGTTTCTGGCCGACTTGCACTTTGGGGTCGACGCCTGATGGGTGAAATGATCAGCCAAGCAACGCTCGTGGCCGCGTCGCGTCCTGCACTACAAGAATTATTTTTACGGCCACCTGCAGGTGAAACTAATATGACGGCCACCGAATTAACTGCAATGGTTAATCGATTGACAGTTGGCCATGCAAAGAGAATGGATGTCTTAGGTTTAGCTAGCTAAACCTAAGACATCCCAATAGATACTGTGTTTATTTTGGTTGCGCAGTAGCGCAACCAGTAAGGACTCGCGTCCTAACACATCCCAAATTTAAGAAGTAGTTGCAAAACCTACGTGACCGGTTGCTTGAATACCGATCTCTACAAAAGCAATTTTGTCGCCTGGAACAATAACCGTGCGACCTTTATCGTCAGTTAAAGTCAGAACTGAACCGGCAGACATTGCAGCATCGATAGCTTTCTTAACCGAAGCAGCTGTGTCGTTACTTTCTAAAACAACTTCGCGATTCGCGTGCTGGATACCGATTCGAATTTCCACGATTGACTCCTTGATAGCTGATGCTGAAAGTCTACGTTAACCAATACGATCTTCGAGGTGCAGGATGTCTGCTTGCGGCGAACTAACTTTAGTAGTTACGGCACCGAGTCCGTGCCAAGCCAAATCTAATGTCTGCGCTATTGCCTGTTCCATTGGAATTGGGCGACCAAGTCTTAGCCAGCGCCAAGATGCAGCCTGCGCCATTCCGCAGAGTCCACCAGCAAGGATGTTTGCTTCGCCCATAGACATTCCAGTTTGGCGCATAACTTCATTACCGACGAGTCGAGAAACTTGTGAAACTACATCTTCAACTCGCGCTCGAACATCGTTATTTGTGGTGAAGTCAGATTCAAAAATTAATCGGTACCCTTGGTCCGCATCGTCAACGAGACGGTAATAACAAGCAATAGCGGCTTCTAAGCGAGCTCTATTTCCAGTATTAGATTCAATTGCATCTGAAACTTGTTTTACGATTACATCAACTCGTTCGTCGAGTACGCCTAGGTACAACTCTTGCTTAGATGGAAAGTGTTGATACAAAATGGGCTTGCTAACACCTGCGCGATCGGCGATGTCATCCATAGCCGTCAGGTGATATCCCTTTTCAGAAAATACTTCTAAGCCAGCCATCATGATGCTGGATCTGCGGGCCTGAATTCTGCCACTGGACGCATCGCCAGTAGAAGTGCTTTTCTGAGGCAGGCTGGTACTAAAAAACGGGATTTCTTCCATGCCTGACAGACTAAAGGATTTGCAACTACCTGTCCTATTGCCCCTAGGAAGTTGCCACTCTGGGGTATAGCTTTTGCGAAGTCCTTGCGATTACTGTCCAGTTCCAGGGCCGTGGAAACAAGCATCACAAAAACAGGGTTTGATAGTACTAGTTGAGTTTTAAGGAGCCCAGATGTCATTGCCCCCTTTGGTGGAGCCAGCCGCAGAGTTAACTGTGGACGAGGTGCGCCGCTATAGCCGACACTTGATTATTCCTGATGTTGGCATGGCTGGCCAGAAGCGCTTGAAGAATGCAAAAGTTTTATGCGTAGGTGCAGGTGGCCTAGGAAGTCCGGCGTTGATGTACTTAGCTGCTGCTGGCGTTGGCACATTAGGCATTGTGGAATTTGACACAGTTGATGAGTCAAATTTGCAGCGTCAAATCATTCATAGCCAAAGTGATATTGATCGTCCGAAAGTTGATAGTGCTGCTGACACCGTCAAAGGAATCAATCCTTATGTGAATGTGATCAAGCACGAAGTGCGCCTGGATTCCACCAACGTTATGGATTTGTTTGCACAGTATGACCTAATTGTTGATGGCACCGATAACTTCGCAACAAGATATTTAGTTAACGATGCCTGCGTACTTCTAAATAAGCCATATGTTTGGGGATCCATTTATCGATTTGATGGACAAGCAAGCGTCTTTTGGTCTGAACATGGTCCGTGCTACCGCTGCTTGTATCCAGAACCACCACCACCAGGAATGGTGCCATCGTGCGCCGAGGGTGGCGTGCTTGGTGTGCTTTGCGCTTCGATTGGATCAATCCAAGTAACCGAAGCTATCAAGGTGCTAACTGGGATTGGCGATCCACTCGTTGGTTCCCTAATTGTCTATGACGCACTTGAAATGACTTATCGCAAAATCAAAGTTCGTAAAGATCCAGCCTGCGCAGTTTGTGGCACCAATCCAACCGTGACCGAATTAATTGACTACGAAGCATTTTGTGGCGCTGTATCTACAGAAGCTGCAGAGGCAATTGTTGATTCCACAATTAACGTAAAGCAACTAGATGAAATGCTTAAAGCTCGCGAGCGCGGCGAAAAAGACTTCCTCTTGATTGATGTGCGTGAACCAAATGAATACGACATCGTAAGCATTCCTGGTGCAGTGCTAATTCCAAAGAATGAATTTCTAATGGGTGATGCTCTAACTAAGTTGCCAAACGATAAGCAAATTGTTTTACATTGCAAAGTTGGTGGCCGCTCTGCGGAAGTTTTAGCTGCGGTAAAGGGCGCAGGTTTTAAGGACGCAATTCATGTTGGCGGTGGCGTACTGGCCTGGGTTAGCCAAATCGAACCGGATAAACCTTCTTACTAGAGATCGCCAGTTCGTTGTAGATTTTGGAAGGCCAGCCAGCCAGGAATTGTTGGCACCCAGAATGTCCAAAGGCGGAAAACAAGAGTTGCCGAAATCGCAATTCCTGCATCAATTCCAGTTGCTGTTAAACCTGCAGCGATAGCAGCCTCGACTGCGCCCAAGCCACCAGGAGTTGGCGCAGCCTGTCCAACAACCGATGCAGCTAGGTATACCAAAGCGATCGCCGCAACAGAAGCGGTTGGCGTGAAAGCTCTAACTGATGCGACTAGACACATGCTGTAAGCCACATTTAATAACAGCACACCAAAAACGCCAGTTGCTAACTTTGCTGGTTGATTAGCAAGGGAAGATAACCGTGGCAAAACTTGAGAAAAAATCGGCTGCACTTTTTCTGTGGCCCAGAGTCTAACTTTTGGAATCGTCAGAAGCACCGAAGCCGATAGCGCTATTACTAAGAACCCAATGATTGCAGTGCGCGGTGGCCTGAATGTGAAGTCACTCGAAGTGCCAGCAACGATCACAGTAATAAACAGCAGTGAAATGTGACTAAAAAAGGCAAGAGCTTGAGCTACTGCAACACTTGCTCCAGCTAGCGCAGTGTGCATCCCCTGCTTGGATAAGTAGCGAATGTTAATAGCAACGGACCCTAAGGTTGGCGGCGCAACCAAGGTAGCAAATGAAGCTGCCCATTGCGCTTGGAAAGTTTTCCAAAATGATAAGCGCTCTGGTACTACTCCCGAGAGCGCCAAAGTTGCTGCGACATAAGTTAATGCCGAGAGCCCAAGTCCGATTAGTAACCATGTTGTATTGGCAGTGCGAAACACTTCTAAGAAATTAACTTTTCCTAGTTGCGTAAGTAGTAAGTAAGCAGCGATAGATCCCGCAACAATAGTTAGTAAGGTTCGTGGCTTAACTCGTTCAATCTCAACTTGCTCAACCTCAGTCTCAGGCAAGTTATTCAAAATTGTGGCGCGTAGCGTCGTAAGTAACTCGCGATTTTCTTTCAGCAATCCGCGTGTGTAAGTAGAAAGTGCGACTGGCTGTAGTGCTGGTAGTGCTCGTGCCAGGCCAACATCTCCAAGCACAACTCGACCTGCCTGTATTGCTCGCACTGGATCTGCAGCAAGGGATAGCGTGACAAGTGCCTCAGCTAAGTCGATTCGCAACAAAACATCTGACGCTGCAACTGTGCCATCTTCTAATCCGCGTACATAAACTCGACCATCATTTGCCTGTAAAAAATTTTCAGCAATTAATGCTCGGTGTGCAATCTGGGCGGCTTGTAAATCGCGCACAATTTCCCACGCACCAGCTAATTCAGCGTCACCCAAACGATGGCCAGTTGCTTCAAAAGTTCTTCCTGGAACGTGCTCGAATGCCAGCACTGCCGCATCTGGTCCAACTTCAGCAACTGC
>CANJRK010000086.1 GCA_947476765.1 Actinomycetota bacterium | reverse complement strand
CGTACACTTGGTCCGATTTGGGCAGTCAATACCGGCGTGATTGTAATCGGACAGATTTTCGTCTTAAATCGACTAACTGGACGAAGCCGAATTCGCTTAATGGCAACAGTTGCAATTCTTTGGTCAGTGGCCTGGGTAATCATCGGTATTAGCGTGGCTCTCAATCCGACCGTAACGTTTATTTTTGCAGCGTTAGGAATTGGAATATTTGCACTAGGTGAGATGATCTGGTCTTCGGTGGGCCCGACCCTTACTAACGAATTGGCCCCTGAGCATTTACGCGGCCGGTATAACTCAGTTGATGGGTTGATTTGGGTGTTTGCTGGCGCAGTGGGCCCGGCAGTCTCAGGCGTTATGTTGCAGCAAGAACTAGTTGGCGGCTGGATTGCAATCATTCTGATTGGGCAGCTACTGGCAGCAGTTTTTGCACTACGACTCAAGCGGGTATTAACTCCAGCGCAAGATGGACTAGTGCCAGCTGAATCGGGCAATTAAAATAGTTGGGCAAGAACTTTCTGCACACAGGCTTGGGACAGCAAAATCCCTGATAAACGGGGATATCCACAGGTAATGTCCAGTTAGCCTCACAGGATATCCCCAGCGAAATACCCATTGTTTCGGCGGTTTTCCCCAATTTGTCCACTTAGTTATCCACAGGCGCCATTGTTATTGTCAGTGCCTAACCGTACAGTCAAGAGCACTTGATAAATCAGGATTATTGGGCCGAAAACCAAAGGTGGACTAGATGAGCGTCGCGGAATTTCCCCGCAGTTACGAAGAAGAAGGCGCACTAACCCCACCCCAAGATATCGTTGCGGAACAATCGGTCCTGGGAGCAATGCTACTTAGTAAAGACGCAATCGCCGATGTGATCGAGACCTTACGCGAAATCGATTTTTACAAACCAGCTCACGCGACTATTTACGGTGCGATTCTAGATATTTATGGTCGCGGCGAACCGGCAGATGCAATTACCGTTGCAAACTACTTAAGCAAGAGTGGCGCACTTGGAAACGTCGGAGGCGCAGGTTACCTGCACACACTCGTAGCAAGTGTGCCAACAGCCGCAAATGGTTCTTACTATGCGCGAATTGTCACCGAGCGCGCAATCCTGCGACGTTTAGTTGATGCGGGAACTCGTATTGCCCAGATGGGTTATGCCGGTGATGCAGAAGTAGATCAACTCGTTGATCGCGCGCAAGCCGAAGTTTACGACGTTACTGGCCGTCGAACTTCTGAAGACTACGCACCACTTTCGGAAATCATGCCGCAAACACTTTCGGAAATTGAAGCCATCGAAGGTCGCGGTGGACAGCTAGTCGGAGTGCCGACAGGCTTCCAACAACTCGATGACATCACACATGGTCTGCACGCTGGACAACTTATTATTGTTGCTGCCCGACCTGCGATTGGTAAGTCCACACTTGGTTTAGATTTAGCCCGCTCCGCAAGCATTAAACACAATTTAACTTCTGCAATATTTTCGCTTGAAATGAGTCGCAACGAAATCGTGATGCGATTACTTTCTGCGGAAGCTCAAGTTGGCTTAAACCACATGCGCGCGGGAACTTTAAGTGACGCAGACTGGGGACGCTTAGCAACCAAGATGGGTCAAGTAAATGACGCACCGTTGTTCATCGACGATTCACCAAACATGACGATGATGGAAATTCGCGCGAAAGCACGTCGCTTAAAGCAACGCTTTGATTTGAAGTTGTTAATCATTGACTACTTGCAGCTGATGTCATCAGGCCGCAAGGTCGAAAGCCGCCAGGTTGAAGTTTCCGAATTTTCGCGTTCGCTAAAACTACTTGCTAAGGAATTGGAAATTCCAGTAATTGCAATCTCGCAGCTCAATCGTGGTCCTGAGCAACGCCAGGATAAACGACCTATGCTTTCGGATCTGCGTGAATCTGGATCACTTGAGCAAGATGCCGACATGGTGATTTTGTTGCATCGCGAAGATGTTTACGAGCGCGAGTCGCCGCGCGCTGGTGAAGCGGACTTCATTTTGGCAAAGCATCGCAACGGTCCTACTGGAACTGTTACCGTGGCATTCCAGGGTCACTACAGTCGTTTCGTAGACATGGCGACCTCTTAACTACTTATTCAGAACGTGAAAGCAGGCACTTGTGTCCACCCGTAATACCCAGTTAGATCGTTCGCACCTAAGTTCATTGCTGGATCGGGAACGCAAAACTTATCGCGCCAGCAACCCAAAATCTTTGGCGCTGTATAACGATGCCGATAATTTATTTGGTGGCGTACCAATGCCGTGGATGAATAAGTGGGTAGGTGGATTTCCGCTATATATGCACAGCGCCAAAGGAAACATAATTGTCGATGTTGACGGCCACGAATACATAGATTTTGCACTAGGTGATACCGCAGCAATGACTGGACATTCACCCGATGCCAGCGTTAAAGCAATCATTAATCAGATACAAGACTTGGGCGGCATGACAACAATGATGCCAACCGAAGATGCGCAGTGGGTTGGTGCTGAGTTAACTCGCAGATTTGGGGTGCCGCTGTGGTCCTTCACGGTTTCTGCAACAGACTCTAATCGTTGGGCGATTCGACTAGCTCGACTCGCTACCGGCAAAAGCAAAATTTTAGTTTTTTCATATTGCTATCACGGCTCAGTAGATGAAACTTTTGGTGTGTTAGATGCCAACGGTAATACTGTGGCACGGCCAGGCAACGTAGCTCCGCCGGTGCCAATCGATCAAACGACTCGTGTAGTTGAGTTCAACGACCTTCCAGCTTTGGAAGCAGCTTTGCAGCACGGCGATGTGGCAGCAATTCTTACTGAGCCAGCACTTACCAATATTGGCATTGTGCTGCCAGAGCCGGGTTACTTAGCTGGGATGCGCGAGCTTGCCACTAAATATGGCGCGCTGCTAATGATTGACGAGACTCACACAATTTCTGCAGGTTATGGCGGCATGACTAAACGTGACGAACTCCAGCCTGACATTTTCATAATTGGAAAATGTATCGGCGCCGGTATCCCCTCAGGTGCTTACGGGTTTACCCAAAAAGTCGTGGACTTGATTAATTCGCACAAAGATGCAGACTTACTTGATGTTGGTGGCGTAGGTGGCACCTTGGCAGGCAATGCACTCTCGCTAGCAGCAATGCGGGCCACTCTTGGTGAAGTGTTAACGGAACAAGCCTTTGATCACATGATCACTCTTGCCACGCGCTACACAGATCAAGTCAATGAGGCACTAGATGAGCATGGTGTGCCATGGTCAATTTCGCAACTGGGTGCGCGTGCTGAGTATCGATTTACTTACCCGGCTCCTAAAAATGGAACCACTTCAATGCAAGCTGGCGATGATGAATTAGATGAGTTCATGCATTTGTATATGTGTAATCGTGGCGTATTGATGACACCATTTCACAACATGGCTCTGATGTGCCCAACCACCACTGAGGAACAAGTTGATCGGCATGGGCAACTATTCAAAGAAGCCATCGCTGAATTGGTGCAGTCTTAGTTACTTTAGACTTTTGCATATGACGCTACGCAGACGGTTGCAAATCTTTATAGCAATTTTTGCTGTGACAATTCTGGGTGCTGCAATTTGGGAACGCCTTGCTTACATCAGGGCAAGAGCAGAGATTTCTGCGGAGATCGCCAAGGACATAAAGCTTGACGAGGTCGCGGACCAACTTTCATCTGCGCTCAGTGTTTCGATTTTTCTAAGCTTGTCACTACTTGCCTTGGGGTGGATCTTTTTAGATCGATGGGTACTTGAGCCGTTAGATGAAATGCGCACCGAACTGCGACTAGTTGCAAGTGGCACGATTCATCAAGTTATCGAAGTGTCTAATCCGCCTGAAATTAAATTGGCAGCCGCTGACGCGGAATCAATGCGACAGAATCTAGTCGCCCAAATTGATATTGCTAGAGCAGCCTGGCAGGGACTAGAACAAGATGCCCCACTCGTTACCTCTATGCGCAAAGCACTTTCGCAAACTTTGTTGGATACTTCGGCGGTTGGCCTGGACATCTCGGGACAAACTTTGCCGGCAAGCGGTGCGATTGCAGGTGACTGGTGGGATGTAATTCGCACGCCGCAAGGTTATGCGGTTGCGATAGTTGATGTCACTGGCCACGGTCCAGAAGCCGGAGTAGTTGGACTGCAGATCAAGGCAATTATGACTGCGGCACTTTCAGCAGGATTTGCGCCAGCTGCCGTAATGGAGCGTGTCTCAGCTGGGCTAACTGATGTGGATGCCTTGTTAGCAACCGCAGTGATAGTTGACATACCAAATGATGCGAGTTTGCCAATTAACTGGATTAATGCTGGGCATCCAGCAGGCTATTGGGTAGATAGCAATTATTTGATTACCTCATTAAACCCAACCGGCCCAATGCTTGGCGGCTTCGGCGGCGAGTGGCATAGCCAGGAATTCTTTTTTGCACCAGGTAATCGCATCGTATTAGCTTCTGATGGCTTGATTGAAACGCAAGATGACAGAGGTGAAGAATTCGGCACTCGGGGATTGATCACATCTGTGGTTTCTGGCCACAAAGTTGATTCATCTGCAGAACTCACCAATCTAATTGTTGCTACCGCGAGGCAAGATTCAGTCACATGGCATCGTGACGATGTGTCAGTTGT
>CANJRK010000085.1 GCA_947476765.1 Actinomycetota bacterium | reverse complement strand
TTCAGTCGCGGTCCCAACACCCGTAGTCACTGCGCCTGAGATTTCGCAGCCTGCGGAAACTGGAATCTCAAAATTTCTCGGCGCTATTACGGCCTTTGTTTTGCTTTTGGTAGCGCTATTTGCCAGCGTGCGTATCTACAAGCGTCGAAAACGGAATCAAAATCTTGATGATGCACTTGATGTCTATACCAACACTTTGATTCCAAATGAAGAAGTAAAGCCCAAGTTCCGCGGTGATTTTGATGTTTCAGATCAGAAAATGCAAAAGCCGAAACAACTGAACATATCCGCGACTAAGTCCAAACTGTTCCCAGCACTTGCAGACAAACTGGATCGCGCAGGAATTGCAATGAGTGCTGAAAGATGGATTATCTATTGGGCTATCTGCGGCTTGCTTCTAACTTTCGGATTTAGTCTGATTTCCAAGTCCCTACCTATAAGTACTGCATTTGGCTTTTTTGCAGCATTAATGATTCAGAATTCACTTCTGAAATCTCGCGAAGCAGCACTTAAGCGCGAGTTTGAAGAGCAACTGGCGGATTTCCTTACCATTATTGCCAGTGGGCTACGGGCTGGGCTTTCCTTTGCTCAAGCCGTAGAGTCCGCAGTTGGAGACGGCACCGGCGAAGTGGAGCGACAGGTTCGCCGAGCTTTAGCAGAAGTACAAGTCGGTTCAACACTAGATGCGGCACTCTTGCGTGTTGCAAAAAAGATGAGTAGCGACGACTTATCGTGGACAATTGCAGCGCTGCGTATCCAGCGCGAAGTCGGCGGAAACCTATCCAAGATCCTTGATACCGCTGCGGTAACCATTCGAAATCGAGCCGAATTAAAACGTGAAGTACGCACGCTTTCTGCCGAAGGTCGAATTTCAGCTTACGTTCTGGTCGCACTTCCCCTTGGCATCTTTGGATTCTTACTATTGAGTCGTCGTGAATACGTAAAGATATTTTGGACTGAAACTATCGGAATGTTCATGCTTGCGATGTTTTTCATTCTGGTAACCGCAGGCTGGTTTTGGATTCGCTCAGTAGTGACAGTGAAGGTGTAATGATATGACTGCATTAACGCTCTCGCTATTTATCGGAATTCTAACTTTTGTGCTAATCATGTCGATATTTTCTTTGACTTCCCGTCGAGCAAAATTTCAAAATGAAACGGCCGTTGCAAGTTTATTGAATTCATATGTTCCTGACAGCGAAGTGGCATCCGGAAATCAAACCCAAGTTGTCAAGCGAAATCTAATTGACGCCATCGGTGATGTCATGATCTCCGAAGGTTACCAAAAGCGAATGCGAAATCGCTTAGTTGCTACCGGCAAGCAAGACATGAATGCCTATCGCGCATTGGTAAGACGAAAAGTTGTTGGAACTTTGATTGGATTTTCATACAGCATCGCTACTCAATTCGACGCAGGATTAAACGGCGCCCTAATTATTGTGCTGGTTACAGCCGCAGGCTTCTTTTTACCTGACGTACTGACTTATAACACTGGCACTAAGCGCTCGTTGGAGCTAGACCAAACACTGCCCGATGCGATCGACATTCTGAATCTATGCGTAGAGTCTGGATTAACTTTCCAAGCTTCGATGGCGCAGGTAGCAACAATTCTTGAAGGACCAATTGCAGATGAATTCTCGCGCGTTTTGCGGCAAATGCAACTAGGTCAATCCCTAATTGCATCTCTCCAAGACCTAGCTGCCAGAAACAATAACGATGACTTGAATAGATTCGTTTCGGTAATTATTCAGGCTGACAAATTAGGTATTCCAATTTCTGCTGTACTTCAGGAACAAGCTCGTGAAATGCGCAGTAAGCGCCGAGACCGCGCACGTGAACAAGCCCAAAAAGTACCGGTCAAGATCTTGATGCCAGTTATGTTGTGTTTCTTGCCGGGCATTTTCATTGTGATTCTTGGCCCGGCTGTGGTTTCTATTGTTCGCGCCTTTGCCGGCATGTAAAGATTAACTATGGGAATGGATGCGCTTCGATTAGCACCACTGCTCGTATTTTTAGTCATCGGTGGACAACTATCACTTATTGACTTTCGTTCGCATCGATTGCCGAATCGACTCGTTGCAATTTGCACGGCTGGCATTTTGGTCCTCCAAATTACTTACAGCCTTGCAATCGGAACCATAAATGAACTCTCACAAGCTGGAGTAACAGCTGGGAAGATCGTTGCTGCCTATGCTGGCCTTTACTTACTAAGTCGCGGTCAGCTTGGTATGGGTGACGTTAAATTCGCCATCCCGGTGGGTCTAATTATTGGGTGGTTCCAACCTGAAGCCTGGTTTGCTTCCTTGCTCGTGACCTTTACCCTGGCAGGAGTTATTGCGCTAATTGGGCTGTTTTCCCGAAAACTTGATCGAAAAAGCCATATTCCACTGGGGCCATTTATGTACGCCGGAACAGTTTTGACGCTATTAATAGGCCTAGTTTTAGGCCTCTAAATCGTTAGTTATCCACAGAAAATGTGCCGAATTTGCAAAATAATGCCTTAAGGCTATGCTAAATCTACTTGAGTCAACCCGACTCAAGGTATCTGATGCTAGAGGTTTCAGGTGCGGTGAGTCGGGTATGACTTAAAGCGAACACCCTTACTTGGAGGAAAAAATGGCTAAAGCCGTAGGTATCGACCTGGGAACCACTAACTCAGTGGTCTCAGTACTTGAAGGTGGCGAACCCACTGTCATAGCAAACGCAGAAGGCGCACGCACCACACCCAGTGTTGTCGCTTTCGCGAAAAATGGTGAAGTCCTAGTTGGCGAAGTTGCCAAGCGTCAGGCTGTTACCAACGTTGACCGCACGATCCGTTCCGTAAAGCGTCACATGGGTGACACAACATGGAATGTCGACATCGACGGCAAGAAGTACAACGCTCAGGAAATCTCTGCTCGTATATTGCAGAAGCTAAAGCGCGATGCTGAGGCTTACCTTGGCGACACTGTCACTGATGCAGTTATCACAGTTCCGGCTTACTTCAATGATGCTCAGCGTCAAGCAACAAAAGATGCTGGTCAGATCGCAGGCCTGAATGTCTTGCGTATTGTCAACGAGCCAACTGCTGCAGCTCTTGCATATGGATTAGATAAGGGCGACAAAGATCAGACAATTTTGGTATTCGATCTTGGTGGTGGAACTTTCGACGTTTCACTTCTTGAAATTGGCGAAGGCATCGTAGAAGTTAAAGCCACAAGTGGCGATAACAACCTTGGTGGCGACGACTGGGATCAGCGCGTTGTTGATCACTTAGTTACCCAGTTCAAGAATTCAAATGGCGTTGACCTTTCTACCGACAAAGTTGCGTTGCAACGTCTGCGGGAAGCTGCCGAAAAAGCAAAGATTGAATTGTCGTCTTCCCAGTCGGCAGCCATCAACTTGCCATACATCACTGCATCTGATGCCGGTCCTCTTCACCTTGACGAAACTCTGACTCGCGCAGACTTCCAAAAGATGACTGCGGATCTAATCGATCGCACCAAGTCTCCGTTTAACCAGGTCATCAAGGATGCCGGCGTTAAAGTTGCCGACATCGATCACGTTGTTCTAGTTGGTGGCTCGACTCGTATGCCAGCGGTAACCGATTTAGTTAAGGAACTTACTGGTGGCCGCGAACCTAATAAGGGCGTTAACCCTGACGAAGTAGTTGCTGTAGGCGCTGCGCTTCAGGCTGGCGTACTTAAGGGTGAAGTCAAGGATGTTTTGCTTCTCGATGTGACTCCACTTTCACTTGGTATCGAAACCAAGGGTGGTCTCATGACCAAGATGATCGAACGTAACACCACGATCCCAACAAAGCGTTCAGAAATCTTCACAACTGCTGAAGATAACCAACCATCTGTTTTGATCCAGGTATTCCAGGGCGAGCGTGAAATGGCGGCTTACAACAAGAAGCTTGGAACTTTCGAGTTAACTGGTTTGCCACCGGCACCGCGCAATGTGCCACAGATCGAAGTTGCTTTCGACATTGATGCCAACGGTATCGTGCATGTTTCGGCAAAGGATCTGGGTACTGGTAAAGAACAGTCAATGACTATCACCGGTGGTGGGGCTCTTTCTAAGGAAGAGATCGATCGCATGATGGCCGATGCTGAATCACACGCTGAAGAAGATCGTCAGCGCCGTGAAGAAGCCGAAGTTCGTAACCAAGCCGAATCATTGGTCTTCCAGACTGAGAAGTTCCTCGAGGAAAGTGGCGATAAGGTTCCGGCAGATGCCAAGGCAAATGTTGATGAACCGCTAGCTGAACTTAAGACTGCTATCGCAGGCGAGAACATCGAAGCCATTAAGGCTGCGGTGGAAAAGGTTGCAACTGCTAGTCAAGCTTTAGGTGCTGCGTTGTACGCAAACACCCAGAACGAAGCGGGCGATGCGGCTCCAGCTGGTGACGACGATGTCGTTGACGCTGAAATCGTGGATGAGAACGAAAAGGTATGAGTGACAACGACCCAGGCGCAAACCAAGCCGAGGGCGTAAAGATCACAGATAAGCGAAAGCTTGATCCAGAAACTGGAGCTCCTCGCACACCTTCGGGTGAGCAGGAGACTCCAGTTTCGGAGCACGAAGTATCAAGTGATCCAGTTGCGGAGTTAGATCCAGTAGCAGAGTTAACTGCTGACTTACAACGCCTGCAAGCTGAATTTGC
>CANJRK010000084.1 GCA_947476765.1 Actinomycetota bacterium | reverse complement strand
GAGGGTCACCTAACTTGCGTTGGTGGACGACGTGAATTGGCCGAAATTGCTGGTGACCACACTTTGACAATTGATCCGCATCGTCCGTTTGTTGATGATGTTACTTTTGCTTGTCCAGAATGTTCCGGATTAGCAACACGTGTGCCTGAAGTCATTGACTGTTGGTATGACTCCGGTGCTATGCCATTTGCGCAGTGGGGCTATCCAGAAAATAACAAAGAGACATTTGAAGCCAGCTACCCAGCAGACTTTATTTGCGAAGCTATCGATCAAACACGTGGTTGGTTCTACACTTTGATGGCAGTTGGCACATTGGTATTCGATGAGTCCTCGTACGAAAACGTACTTTGCTTAGGTCACATTCTGGATGAAGATGGCCGCAAGATGAGTAAGCATCTGGGTAATGTGCTCGAGCCAATTGGTTTGATGGACGAGCATGGCGCTGATGCCTTGCGCTGGTTCATGCTCGTAAGCGGTTCACCTTGGCAAGCTCGCCGAGTTGGACACGGAACTATCGCTGAAGTTGTTCGTAAGACTTTGTTGACTTATTGGAACACTGTGGCATTCCAAAGTTTGTATGCGCGCGCTAGCAACTGGGACAGCGCTTCCGCGTCATTGACTGGCCTTACCGATTTAGATAACTGGGCAGTTTCGCAGGCCACTCGCCTAGCTCGAGATGTCGACCAAGCATTGGAACAATTTGATACTCAGCGCGCCGGGCGCTTCATCGCGGAATACGTAGATGATTTGAGCAACTGGTATGTCCGCAGATCGCGTCGTAGGTTCTGGGATGGTGACCATGCGGCACTTAGTACTTTGCATCATTGCCTCAAGGTAGTTACGCAGGTCATGGCTCCATTTACACCCTTTATTACTGAGCGGGTTTGGCAAGACCTTTACACAACTCCGGAAACGGAATCGGTGCACATGAGCGTCTGGCCAAATTGGTCTGATGACCAGATCGACGACACCTTGCGCGATCAAGTCGAATTAACGCGACGCTTAGTAGAACTAGGCAGATCAGCTCGCGCCACTTCAGGAGTTAAGACGAGACAACCGTTACAGCGTGCCCTAGTAGCAGCTGCTGGCTGGGGTAGTTTGCCAGAAGGGCTGCAGGCTCAAATTCGAGATGAAGTAAATGTCTTGAGTCTGGAAAGTTTGTCAGGAACTGACGAACTAGTTGACGTAAGTCTTAAAGCTAACTTCAAAACCCTAGGTGCCAGATTTGGAAAAAGCACTCCGGCCATCGCTGCTGCTATTGCGGCCACAGATGCCAAGCAATTAGTAACAGATCTAAAGTCTGGAAAAGCTGGGGTTAAAGTGGCCGGCGAGACTTATGAAATTGGACCCGATGATGTGGTCGTGACGGAAGTGCCACGTGAAGGCTGGACTGTGGCTAGTGATTCTGGTGAATCATTAGCGCTGGACTTAGCGTTAACTCCGGAACTAATTGGGCAAGGAATTGCCCGTGATGTAACCCGATTAATTCAAGATGCTCGCAAGACTTCAGGTCTTGACATTAGCGATCGAATTTCTGTGATTTGGGAATCAAGTTCGAGTGTCACCACTGATGCATTGACTTCTCACAGTGAACTAGTTTCTGCTGAAGTACTCGCAACATCATGGACTCAAGGTGCGGTTACGAACCCCACAGCATTCGATGACGAACTAGGACTAAAGGTTTTAATCGTAAAGGCTTGAAAAAACTAATGGCCCGGGAAATCCCGGGCCATTAGTTTTTTAGTTTTAGTCTTCGGTGACCTGGCGATCTCCTGCGATATTTTTGGATTCAAGTTCACGTAACTGACCCTCTAGGTAGCTACGCAGACGTCCACGGTATTCACGCTCGTAGGCGCGCAATTCTTCGACACGTCGTTCCATCACAACCCGTTGTGATTCAAATTCACGCGTCATGTTGGCGATATTGGCCTTCGCTTCGGAAACCAATTCATCCGATGTTGATTTTGCAGAGGTAAGCAATTGCTCAGATTCAATTCGAGCCGAAGCCACCGCTTCATCAGCAGTTCGCTGGGCTAGTTCCAAGATGCGCACAGAAGCTACACCTTGTTCTGCTGGCATTGCGGTCACCGTTGCTGGTGCACTATCGGATTCAGCTGCTGCATTTGCTTCATCTACTGCAGTGCGAGCTTGAACTAATTCGGACTCAAGTTCAGTGATTCGCGCTTGCGCTGATTTTAGAGCTTCATCACTGGCTGCGTTGTCAGTGGAAACTTCAGTTCTAATTTGTGAATCTGCAAGCGCCTTTTCGGCTTGATCCAATTCACTCTTTAGGCGAGCATTTTCATCACCTAGGGAGCGAATCTCTTCGCGGATTGACTCTGGGACTTCACCCTTTGCGGTGGCACGAAGATCTTCGGCCTCACGAGTAACGGCTGACAAAGACTCTTCGATTTCATCTAGGAAGTTATCAACCTCGTCTAGGTCGTAACCTTCTTTAAATCGAACTGTAGTGAACTGCTTGTTGCGCACGTCCTCTGGCGTTAAAGCCATGATGTCAACCTTTCGTCTTGCAAGTGTGTTCTCGAAAAACGGGGGTAAACCCGAACTCGTAACTTCTAGAGTAGGGATATATCGCCATAAAGTGAAACTGAACCTTATGGATATTGGATTTTTTAGGGCTTGGACATTGCCTGGAATTCGGGCAATCGTGGATTAGACCGAGGCCAATATCCCTCTAGCAATAGAGATTCCAAAGAGCAGAACTATGAAGGAAAGGTCCAATGAGACGCTACCAATTCGCAGGTTTGGAATAACTCGCCTTATTGCTTTAAGTGGTGGATCGGTCAATGTGAATACAGTTTCAGAAAGCAAGAGAACGGGACCGCGGGGGCGCCAATCCCGGGCGAAAATAGATATATATTCCAGAACTAACCTGGCAATCAAAATTAGAACGTACAGATTTAACAGTGACGAAATTAACGAAGCTACTGATGACACAGTTATACGGAATTAACTCTGGTTAAAGAAAGGGTCTTCGCGCAGTTGCGCGCGGGCTGCCGCGCCAATGTCTACGTTTGCTGGTGAAAGCAAGAAAACACCCTTAGTTACTTTTTCAATGCTGCCGTGTAAACCAAAGGCTAAGCCGGCAGAGAAGTCAACAATACGTCGTGCATCTGCTTCATCCATGTCGCTTAGGTTCATGATTACCGGGGTGCCGGAACGAAATTCTTCACCAATGCGGCGAGCGTCGTTGTATGTGATTGGGTGCAAGGTTGTGATTCGGTAAACGTCACCAATTGGTGCCGATTGACGAACGGGAGGAACATAAGCAGCCTGTGGCTGTTCAGCGACATGATCGTAAGAATGGTTACTTGTTACTGGGCGAAGTGCTGCTTGCTCTTCGTAGCCTGCATATTCTGGGTCGATGTATTCGCCAAATTCATCGGTGAATTCTCCACCATCGACTAGGCCGAGGTATTCAGCCATTTTGCGCATTGCCTTAGCCATGTTCGCTCCTTGCAGGGTAATTACTAATGAACTTACCCTTTAAATGCACGTTTTCCGAGGATCGAGGACCCAATTCTTAGGTGTGTCGCGCCATATTTAAGGGCAGTTGCAAAGTCAGCACTCATCCCAGCTGAGATCCAGGTTGCGCCTGAATCGAACTGTTTAACTTGAATTGCCACTTGTTGGAGTAGCGCAAAAGCCTCGTCATCATTTCCATGCAACGGAGCAACGCCCATGACTCCCCTTAAGCGCAGGCCAGGAGTGTCACGCACCAACTGCGCTAACTCAACTGCTTGTTTCGGTACTACACCGCCTCGGTTGTCCTTTGGATTTGGATCTAGTTCAACTTGGATGAGTGCCCCCAGTTCAGGATCCGGGACAGATTCGCTATTTAGATTTGAGGACCGACTTGCGACCGCTTTAGCTAGTGCAGAAACTAACTCAGGCCGATCCACGCTGTGCACGACATCGGCCCACGAAGCCACACTTTTAGCTTTATTTGTTTGCAGTTGCCCAATTGCATGCCAAGTAAGGTTTTTTGCCAAAACTTCTTCGTGCTTGGGTTTAGCTTCTTGGTCGCGGTTTTCGCCAACGTTGGTAACGCCAAGTTCTGCCAGTAACTTCATGTCACTCGCCGGCCAAGTTTTAGTAACCACGATTAATGTCACATCAGAAAAATCTCGGTTAGCAGCAATGCAAGCTTGGCGGATCTGCGCTTGCACATCATGCAAGTTACTTTCCAACTCTAGTTTGCGATCCATAGGTACAACTCTAAGAACTTGGCAAGGTAATAACGAGTCCGCCACGACCAGTTGGCGAGCCAGCTGCTCGTCGATAGGAAAACAACTTGGGATCTTCTTGGGTACAACCAGAAATTGTATGTACCTGATTTATGGCCAAACTCAATTCTGAATAAACCGCTGCAGTCAGGTTCAAGTGGGTATCGTCGAACACTGCCGAAATTCGAGTTTGCCGAAACATATCAACTCGCTCAGCAGGAACTTTATAACATTGGGCGCAAATTGCTGGTCCAATTACCGCTTGTGTGCGTTCCAGTTCGCCACCTTCGGAAACGAAAGATTCAATGGTGGCTTCCATGACATTTGCAAGTACTCCGCGCCAACCGGCATGACCAATCGCGATCACTCGATTGACTGGGTCAGCAAGTGCAAATGGCACGCAGTCTGCG
>CANJRK010000083.1 GCA_947476765.1 Actinomycetota bacterium | reverse complement strand
ATTTCAAGCGCACTAGTTCCCGTAGTTGAAAATTCCATTGAGATCGTACCTGTTTCACCAGGCGCTAAATCTGGATCACTAAAGTTGCTCGCATTACACGTCAGAAACGGATTCGCAAACAGGCACGGACTAAGTGGATCCGGGATAAGTCCTTCTGGAATGTATAACTCCACGGAATAAGCACTGTCTGATCCAATTCCAAAATTGGTTACGGAAACGTTAAAGATCGAACCGCTGTTTTCGTCTATCGCAGTGTCATCGAATGAAATGTCTAGGCCCAGGTCGGTAGGCAATTTCGCATATTCCAAAGTTTGGATGTTTGAAGTAGCTTCAAGTGACCCAACCGGTCCGCTGTATGTAGCTGTGGCAACATTTGAGAAAGTACCCGTTCCAACCCCAACTGAGACTCTGAATTCCTTAGAGGCAGATGCTCCAAAAGCCATAGTTGCCAGGGAGCATGTGGCCACCCTGCCTAAATAGGTACAACCTGTCGGTGCTGGGTCAACAAAACTTAGGTTAGCTGGAATTTCATCTCTTATGATTACGTTTTCAGCATCGGCAGAACCTGATTGCGAAACATTTGTAACATCAATTTGGTATGTAAAAGTATCGCCGGACAATACTTGGCTAGCATCTACACCCGCCAATGTGTGTGCTTGCTTAGCAATCTTTAGTTCTGGCGAGTAAAGCTCTGTTGCAACCGCAAACCCAATTGGATACCAGGTTTCGAGCCGTGTTCCCATTCGAACTTTGGCGCTAGTTGCTCCATTTGGGATTGCATTTGTTAAGGCATAAAGGTCAGCATCTGTGCCAAAAAGGTTTGCGTATCTGCCCGAAGCGTTGTTAAAAAATGCTTGCGGAATGCCATTACTGGAAACCGTGCTATTTGCCGAATTATTTGGTGGATTCACCGCATCGGTCACAGTTGTTGTAGTTGCACCAGATGTAAGTTCCATGAAGTCACCTGCTTCGGAGGCGTCTCCCTCAGATGCAACAACACCAAAAGAAGTATGAACATCCGATCCACTAGGTGGGGTTTCGAAGCCACTTAGCGTTACTTCGGCTGGATCATTCTGGGCAATTTTGGCCAGTCCGCCATAAACCACAACGTTTCGAAGCTCTTCATCTGGATGGGCATAAACCAAAATCACCGACCAGCCTGCTTGAGTGTCTCGACCTTGGGCGCTCTCAATATTTCCTACTCGGATGTTGACAAACTTCTTCGCTGCAGATGTGTCATCCGTCCACTGTGAATCGGTTAAAGACTTGAAGTAGTTAGTGATGTCAGCATGAGCGCGCCAGATGCCACTCGTGGCACTTTCACTGGACATTGACTCCGCTTTGATAACTGCAGCAGTAGAGGTGCCTGGAGTGACTAAATAAACGGAGTCTCGGCAGAATGTATTCGCACTCACGCAGCCAGCCGGCAAATCTAAGTTGTATGCCTTGCCACCTTCGGCCGCTGACGGTTTTGACATATCACCGTGCCAAAACAAAAAAGCTGACTTAATTGTGGCTCCCTGCGGCACGATGATGTCAGAAGTAGAACTATTAAACATTTGGACACCAGCAAAGGTTCCAGCACCTGCAAATATCATGCGGTAGGCATTGTTGTTGTAATTAACAGAACCAGTGCGGGTACGGGCCAGCAGACAGTTCGCGCTTTCCGTTGAAGTCACCGCTGCACCAAGAGCATCAATATTGGTTGGGCACTCCATGTTGCTGTTTCCGGTAACAACTATTTGTCCATTTAAGTTCTTGCTGTAAAGAATCGAAAACGGAGTGATTGTCGCTGCTTGCGAAGTTTGGGCAACGATTGTGGCGCTAGCGGCTAGGACAATTGCCAAAAGAATATGAGTTAGCCGATGCTTATTTCTGAAATTCATTTGTGCCCCCGCACTCGCAACGTTACATAAAGTGATTTTCTCTCGTAAAGCCTATTTAGAAACTCGCAGCAAAATCATGCCTTACGCAATTAGTCGAAATGTGATGGAAATTTTTTGGGTTCAATTATGCGAAACACGCAAAAGGGACAAAAATAATTTTCTATCAAAAACCCATTGGATTCAGGCTTTTAGTAAGTATTTAGTCAAAAACCCTTATTTATAAACGAATATGACTTGTCAAACGAATAACACCTGTGTAATTTAAGGAGAAGTTCGGTACGCCGACCGCGTAACACAAGGGTTTGTCGCTTGCATCAGGGCAGCAACAAACTTGTTACGACTAACCAGGAGGTTCCAAGTGAGCGATCTCGCTCGACTTCCCTTCACGGAAACTGAAGACCTGGGATGGCATGAACGTGCACTCTGCGCCCAGACCGATCCCGAAGCATTCTTCCCCGAAAAGGGCGGCTCAACTCGAGAAGCAAAACGAGTTTGCAGCTCATGCGAAGTCAAGGTCGAGTGCCTTGAATACGCGCTAGAGAACGACGAACGTTTTGGAATCTGGGGTGGCTTATCAGAACGCGAGCGCCGCAGGCTAAAGCGTGCGCAAGCCGGGTAATTTCACTTAGCAATTTTTATCGGCTCCAGCCCTTGGGTTGGGGCCGATTGCTTTTTTGGAAGCGGTAACTAGCTCCGAATTTCTGGACCCTCGTAATTTGGATCGACATCATCGGGCCGAAGTCCTGTTACCAAGCTCACCAGTTCCGCTAAGACATCTCTCATAATGCGCTGCAAGAGTTCCTTGGTCGGAGAACGCATTTCAATTGGCCTTTGATACAGCACAATTGTTGTTGGGTTACCTTGGTCAATTCGCCCTAAAGGCACATGGCCACTTGCAAAAGTTAAATCTCGCTTGTTTGGGATTTCTTCGAGTGCAAATTTTATGGAACTAAGCATTGTTCCTAGACGAGCGTCGAGGTCTTCGACGGCCTCGCGCATTTCTCGGACAAAGAATTGATCGCTGGACTGGTGAAATGGAGCAGAGTGGGGCAGGGCAGGGCCTCGCAGACCTCGGTCGTGGCGATCGCGTTTTACTCCCAGAGGAGTTTCTGAATTCATGTCCTGCGACCTTTTGGTGTTTCGATACCCACGACCCAAGACTATGTCGACTAGTTTGGCGAATGTGGGATCACGCCGATGTTCAAAGCCTTCATGCAGTAAGCGAGCTATTGCGACCCTGACCTATGTCTATGCCGATTCCACCGCAGTCCTTGGACCACTGGCAACTTTTGCTGAACCGCACTGTTATGACTTATGCGAAGACCACGCTGCCCGGATGACCGCGCCACGAGGCTGGGATGTGGTCAGACTAGCTCCCGATCCTGAGGCCTTGAAACCTAGCGTTGATGACATTGAAGCCTTGGCCAATGCTGTCCGAGAAATTGGTCGCGTAGAACCAGCTGACGAGATGGTGGAAGTCAATCGTCGTGGCCACTTGCGAGTGCTGCGGGATTCCGGGCAAAACCTTCTGTCTTGATAAGCAGATGGCTTGAGCCCTAAAAGCCAAGAAACTCGCTACTCCTAGACTTATTCAATGCGAGACCTATCAGCCCTAATTAAGGCCTATGACATCCGTGGTGTGGTTCCAGACCAGTGGGGTCCAGACTTAGCTCGCGAAGTTGGTACCGCATTTGTCGAAGTACTAGGAATCAGGTCCAGTGATGGTGGTACCGGGCGCATTGTCGTGGGTCACGATATGCGGCCGACCGGTCCAGATTTAGTTGCGGCATTTATTGAAGGCGTGACTACAGCGGGAGTGGATGTTGTAAACATCGGACTGTGCTCAACTGATGGTTTGTATTTTGCTTCTGGTCGATTAGATGTTCCAGGTGCGATGTTTACCGCCAGCCACAACCCTGCCGAATACAACGGCATCAAACTTTGTCGCGCTGGCGCAGCGCCAGTCGGACAAGACTCTGGGTTGTCGCAAATCCGCGAAATGTTGGAAAGTGAAAACTTACCAAAGTATTCCGGAGCTCCCGGTTCCGCGACCACACAAGATATGTTGGCGGCCTACTCAAAGTACCTGCGCGAACTAGTCCCACTTGAACATTCACGAAACTTAAAAGTGGTAATTGATACTGGCAATGGCATGGGCGGGTTTACTGTCCCTGCGGTTTTGGGTGATGACATTTTGCCAGCGCTACCGCTAGTCATTGATGCAATGTTTTTTGAATTAGATGGCACGTTTCCAAATCATGAAGCTAATCCAATTGATCCAGAGAATTTGCGTGACTTACAAAAACGTGTAGTCGAGGTTGGCGCAGACATCGGACTAGCTTTTGATGGCGATGCAGATCGCTGCTTTGTGGTTGATGAAAAAGGGGGAATCGTCGACCCATCAACCCTTACTGCGTTAATTGCAACACGAGAACTTGCCAAAGCTCCAGGATCAACAATCATTCATAACTTAATTACTTCGCGCGCTGTTCCAGAAATCGTGATTGAAAATGGTGGCACGGCTGTCCGTACGCGAGTTGGACATTCATTTATCAAAGCAACTATGGCTGAAACTGGAGCGATTTTTGGTGGCGAACATTCGGGGCACTTCTATTTCCGCGATTTTTGGAAAGCCGACTCGGGAATGTTGGCAGCAATGCACGCCTTGGCAGCCCTGGGCGAAACTTCTGACTCAACCACATTGAGCGATTTGTTAAAGCCTTATCTGCGTTACGTAATGAGTGGGGAGATTAATACCAAAGTTTCCGACGCCAAATCGGTAATAGCTCGGATCAAAGAAACT
>CANJRK010000082.1 GCA_947476765.1 Actinomycetota bacterium | reverse complement strand
GCACTTATTGTTTTTGCTGGACGTTTACGAGATGACCAACATTCTCGGCTCGCTTCTCCCATTTCGACTACCAAAGTCGAAACCGTTCACCCCCAAGATTTTCATCAGGGGATTACTGGATAGGTAACCACCACTATTTAGTTATGTTCCTATTGTAACGGGCACACCGACATTCTTTTTCCTCTCAATACTGGCATTATTGATCCATGCAACTTACAACTTGTCTTTGGTTTGATGGTCAAGCGCGCGCGGCCGCACAGTTTTACACCAACATTTTTCCGAATAGCAGCATGGGAAGTAACTGGATTGCCCCAACTGAAACACCAGGAAATGAGCAAGGTGAGGAGGTTTATGTAGATTTCACAATCTTTGGCCAGCCATTTATCGGTTTAAACGGCGGGCCACAATTTCCACACAGCGAAGCAATCTCATTTCAAATACCTTGTAAAGATCAGGCGGAAATCGATCACTTTTGGGAAATCCTTACTTCTGACGGCGGTCAAGAAAGCCAGTGTGGCTGGCTTAAGGATAAATTTGGGATTTCCTGGCAGGTCATCTCTCCTGAACTTGGAAAATACCTAGGTGGCGATAGCCCGGAAGGATCCCAAGCTGCAACCCAAGCAATGCTTCAGATGAAAAAGTTAGATTTGGGTGAACTTAAGCGGGCTTACGAGGCCGCTGCTAACTAGAGTTTGCGCACTACTTTATGTTGTGCTGCTTGTGCCAACGGGCGAATCACCATTAAGTCAATGTTGAAGTGATGTGGAAGCATTACGCTCCACCGAACCGCCTCGGCGACATCATCGGCTGTTAGTGGCTCTGCGACACCTTCATAAATTTTTGCAGCCCGCGCTTTGTCGCCCCCGAATCGCTTAACTGCAAATTCGTCGGTCTTGACCATGCCTGGGGCTAGTTCAACTACACGCACAGGCTCACCTGCTAATTCAAGTCGTAGCGTCTCAGCCAATGCAGCAACTGCATGCTTTGCTGCGGTGTAACTTCCACCATTTTCATAAACAATTCGACCAGCAGTGGATCCCATCAAAACAATGGTGCCTTCGCCAGATTTGATCAATGCCGGAATGATCGCCTTGATGGATCGAAGTGCGCCAATTACGTTTACGTCATATGCCTTGATCCAGCTTTCGACGTCTGCATCAGCGACCGTGGTGCCATCAAATGCGCCACCGGCATTTGCAACTAAGACATTTACTGACTTATCGGAAAGATGTGCCGCTAGTGCGTCCACACTAGTTTGGTCAGTTACATCTAGTTCCCAAGCTTGGATGCGCTCATTGGATTTCGCCAAGTCAGCCAACATGTCAGTTCGGCGAGCAGCTGCGATCACTTGATATCCCTCGCCGGCTAGTGCTTTGGCGGTAGCGGCGCCAATGCCACTGCTGGCTCCGGTCACTACTGCATATTTCAAATCAGTCATGTAGGTAATTCTTTCGTATCTGGCAGAATTAGTCAGCCAGACCCCCACCTAAACTGACAAACTAGGTTCACCACTAAAAAGGAGAGACAGATGAGCCGCAGTTCAATTGGCACCATGATGGGATCCCAGCCCACTGGCACATTTATAGGAATCCCGGCGGCTCAACTTGCCGACGTCACCGGCGGGTCCGTAGTTTTTGGAGCCCCAGCCGCTACTCCCTATCCATCTGTAGGCGCTTATTGCAAGAATGCACCTGCGGCGATTCGAAATGCAATCAGCATGTACCAAGCAAACATCTCGCACATGGATTTTGATCTCGGCGGACCGATCTTTCCAAATGGCATAACGGCCGTTGACTTAGGTGACTTGGAGTTTGATGAATCAGATGGGCCAGGCAATCGCGAACGAATCAGGGCAACAACTGCTGAGATTGTAAAACGCGGAGGTGTGCCAGTTGTAATTGGTGGCGATGATTCAATTCCAATTCCAATGATCGAAGCTTTTGCCGGGACTGGCGAATACACAGTGGTGCAAATTGACGCGCACATTGATTATCGTGATGAAGTTAATGGCGAAAAACTTGGACTGTCGTCAACTATGCGACGGGCATTTGAAATGCCGCACGTCACTGGCTTAATTCAAGTTGGCCAACGAGGTATCGGCTCGGCACGCCCCCAAGATTTCGAAGATGCAAAAGCACATGGCGCGAAATTTGTGTCGGCTCGTGAAGTTGCAGCCAATGGAATCAAGCAGGTAATCGACTTAGTTCCTGCGGGTGCAAATGTAATTATCGACTTAGATTGTGATGCACTAGATCCATCACTTGTGCCTGGTGTAATTGGCAGAGCACCGGGCGGATTAACTTATTGGAATGTCGTTGATTTACTCCATGGCATTGCAGGGAAAGCGAAACTCTCTGGCTTTAACTTGGTGGAATTTATGCCAGAAAGTGATGTTGATGACATCGGGGCATTGAACAATGCTCGAATTATCTGCAATGTTCTTGGACTTATTGCCCGGCAGCCCTAGCCCTAA
This sequence comes from Actinomycetota bacterium, assembly GCA_947476765.1. Taxonomy (GTDB): domain Bacteria; phylum Actinomycetota; class Actinomycetes; order S36-B12; family UBA5976; genus UBA5976. Next base: position 2,353 of record CANJRK010000082.1, on the reverse strand, counting down.
ACTTAAATTATGACTAAGCCAGTAATCGGAATAACCACCTACCTTGAGCCTGCAAAGTGGGGGGCTTGGGATTTACCCGCGGCGTTGATTCCATGGAATTACGTAAACAAGTTGCAGCAATCTGGTGCCAGTGTGGTGCTGTTGCCACCAGATCCTGACTGTCACGATGCGATTACGCGATTAGATGGCCTGGTTATGGTCGGAGGCGCAGATGTTGATCCAGCTCGATATGGGGCGCGGCCAGAGTCTGGCACTGACACACCACGTGAATCTCGCGATGCCAGTGAACTTGGGTTGTATTTAGCTGCGCTTGAAAAAGGAATTCCAGTTTTAGGTATTTGTCGCGGATTGCAAATTATGGCTATTGCCCATGGTGGATCACTTCACCAACATTTACCAGATTTGGTTGGGAATACTTTGCATCGCGATGCACCCGGCACCTTCAACTACCACGGCGCAACTTTTACGCCGGGAAGTTTAATCGCTAACTTAGTCGGCGCCACAGACATCGAAGTTAATTCAAGTCACCATCAGGCAGTTAACTCCCCTGGTGATCTGACCGTTACCGGCCTAGCTTCCGATGGCACGATTGAAGTTTGTGAAGTGACGTCAGCAAAGTTTGTTTTGGGTGTCCAGTGGCATCCAGAATTTAGTGAAGATGAAGCTACTTCAGAAAACATTTTCCGTGGCTTTATTGCTGCTTGCTCGTAAACTATTTTGCTAACTGGGCCTTAACGGCTGCCACAAAATTATCGACGTCAGCTTGCGTGGTATCCCAAGAACACATCCAACGCACTTGATTAATGATGTGATCCCAGACGTAGAACTTCGCAACTTCTTGTAGTGGCTCGATGGCTTGACCCGGCAAAATCGGGAACAATGCGTTCGCCTGGGGTTGATTCACTTCAACTCCAGCGATGTCCTTTATCCCTTGAAAGAGTGATTGCGCCATGGCATTTGAATGCTGAGCATTCTTTAGCCATAAGTCGCCTTCAAACATAGCCACTAGTTGAATCGAGATGAAACGCATTTTGCTAGCTAATTGCATCCCGGACTTGCGCACATACTTGATTGCCGGGGCAAGTTCTGGATTTAGGATTACTATTGCTTCGGCGCCCATCGCACCGTTCTTGGTGCCGCCAAGTGAAACTGCATCTACCCCAGCATCGGTAGTGAATGCTCGAAGTGATACGCCAAGAGCGGCGGCGGCGTTTGAGATCCGAGCACCGTCAAGGTGTAAGTACATTCCGAGTTTGTGTGCGTGATCAGCCAACGCTTTTACTTCGGCAACTGAATAAACCGTGCCATATTCAGTGGAATTGGTAATTGAAACGACTTTTGGTTGGGCGCGATGTTCGTTACCAAATCCCCATGCTTGTTTATCTACTAGTTCGGGAGTTAACTTTCCATCAGGAGTCTCAACCTGCATTAGCTTTAACCCAGCAACTTTTTCTGGGGCGCCGCCTTCATCAACATTGATGTGGGCACTGGTTGCACAAACTACCGATTCCCAGGGCTTGCACATTGCTTGCAAAGTTAAGACGTTGGCACCAGTGCCATTAAATACTGGGAATACTTCCGCTTGCTCGCCAAACTGTTTCTTGATTACCGCAGTTAGTTGCTGGGTGTAGACATCGTCGCCATACGCGACTTGGTGTCCTGCGTTGATGTTGGACATGGCATCGAGGATGTCTGGATGAATGCCTGCATAGTTATCGCTAGCAAAGCCACGCCAAACATCCTCGACCATGTGTAATCCTTTTTTCGGTTCTTCTAGTTATAGCGGAGTTACGTAGGCACCGCTAATTCCACCATCAACTAAGAAGTTTGATGCTGTCATAAACGATGAGTCATCGCTAACCAAGAACGCAACGGCAGCAGCCATTTCTTCTGGCTCACCGAAGCGACCCATCGGAATGTGCACAAGCCGGCGAGCTGCGCGCTCCGCATCTTTTGCGAATAGCTCCTGGAGCAATGGAGTGTTAACAGGGCCAGGCGATAGCGCATTTACGCGAATGCCTTCCCGAGCGAATTGCACGCCAAGTTCACGAGTCATAGCCAATACGCCACCCTTGGATGCCGTGTAGGAAATCTGCGAAGTAGCAGCAGCCATTGTGGCAACAAACGATGCTGTGTTAACAATTGCACCCTTGCCTTGACGTTGCATGTAAGGAATAACTTCTTTGCAACATAGATATACGGACGTTAGGTTAACCTCTTGCACGCGGCGCCAGGCATCGATGCCAGTTGTCAAAATGGAATCGTCATCCGGAGGTGAAATCCCGGCGTTATTGAAGGCAATGTCTACTGAGCCGTACGTATCAAATGCAACTTTGTACATGTTTGCTACGTC
>CANJRK010000081.1 GCA_947476765.1 Actinomycetota bacterium | reverse complement strand
GCTCTTGCTCATTTTTTCGCCACCAACAAGTAGCCAGCCATGGGCAAATACACACTTTGGTAACGGCAAATCTGCTGCCATTAACATGGCTGGCCAAATCACTGCGTGGAACCGCAGGATGTCCTTGCCAACTAAGTGCACATCTGCTGGCCATGTTTCAGCAAACTTCGCAGCGCCTGGACTGCCCGGTTCATCACCAAGGCCTATCGCAGTCGCATAGTTAAGTAAGGCATCGAACCATACGTAAACAACCTGTGATGGATCCCATGGAACTTCAATTCCCCAATCGAAAGTGGAGCGGGAAATTGATAAGTCTTGTAAGCCAGAACGCAAGAAGGACATTACTTCGTTATACGCAGATTCCGGGCGGATAGCTTGTGGGTTTGATTCATAATGCTTTATCAAGGCATCTGCGTAAGCAGACAGCTTAAAGAAATAATTTGTTTCACTGATTTGTTCAACGGGTTTGGAATGAATTGGACAAAGTTTTTCATCGTCAGGACCATCGATTAAATCGCCAGGAAGTTTAAATTCCTCACATCCAACACAGTACGGACCTTCATACGAGCCTTCGTAAATGTGTCCGGCATCTTTTAGCTGAGACAGGAATCGTTGCACGCGTTTGGTGTGACGCTCTTCTGTGGTGCGAATGAAGTCATCATTTGCAGCATCAATGACATCAAGTACCGGAAGCCACGCATCCTTAACTAATTTGTCAGCCCAGGCTTGCGGAGCAACATTGTTTGCCTCGGCAGTCCGAAGTACTTTTTGGCCATGCTCATCCGTGCCAGTTAAAAACCAAACATCTTCCCCGGCCATTCGATGCCAGCGCGTCATTACGTCACCAGCAACCGTGGTGTACGCATGTCCGATATGTGGCGCATCGTTTACGTAGTAAATGGGCGTTGTTAAATAGAACGCCTTACTGCTGGTCATGTGATAAGTCTAGGCCGAAATCTACTTAACTTTTTCGCTGGCGCTGATCGGAAAGGACTGCGTCATAGACATCTCGTTTTGGCACGCCGAGTTCACGGGCAACTGCAGCAATTGCGTCGCGCTGTGATTCACCGACTTCAACGCGGGTAGCAACTAACGCGACCCATTCTGCTGGCGAAGTTTCTGGCAAAGGATCTGCGCCGGCTATCACCAGTGTGATTTCACCAAGAATCTCTCGATCACTCCAGGCCACTAGTTCGGCTAAAGTTCCACGAATTACCTCTTCATAAGTCTTAGTGAGTTCTCTGCAAATCACCGCCCTGCGATCTGGGCCAAATACTGTTTGCAGATCTACTAAAGATTCAACTAAGCGATGTGGGGCTTCAAAACAGACCATAGTTCTGGTGTCATGCAATAAGTTCTCACACCAAGTTCGGCGTTCCCCTGACTTACGCGGTAAGAATCCTTCAAATGAAAACCTGTCTACGGGTAAGCCGCTGACTGCCAAAGCTGCCAGGACTGCGGATGGTCCAGGTATAACTGAAACTCGAACCTCCGCGGCAATTGCTTCTTGAACTAAGCGGTAGCCCGGATCACTCACACTTGGCATACCAGCGTCGGAAATCATTACAACTGTCTCACCTTGTAGCACTCGTGAAATTAGTTCTGGACTTTTGGCTTCTTCGACTGCGTCATAAAACGACCAGATCGCAGCGGTGGTTGAAATTCCTAGGTCCGCTAAAAGTCGATGGGCTCGGCGAGAATCCTCGGCAGCGATGATGTTGGCGGTAGCTAAAACTTCCCGCAGTCGGCTAGAAGCATCGCCCACATTGCCAATCGGCGTGGCAGCGAGGAATAGTTGACCGGACATTCCTCCATCATTCCGTAATTAATCGGTAGTCCTGTACTTTTGAGCGGTGAGCACAAGTTCTGGGCATAGGGCAGTAGCGAAAGCCAATCGTCGAGCGGACTTCGATTTAGACCTTAAGTCTTCTGCTCGTGATGGTTGGGCGGGTTGGCGTGGCCCACTAGCTGCTACCGCGTTAGCGGCATTACTTCGCTTGCCATTTCTAGGGCAGCCCCATGCCATTATCTTTGACGAAACCTATTACGTTAAGGACTCACTTGCGTTATTGAATTTCGGATACGAACGTAAAGTAATTGATGACGCCGATTCGGTATTGCTGGCAAGTAATGGACAGGATTACCAAAGTATTTTCACTGATGCTGCTTCCTACGTTGTGCATCCTCCTATTGGTAAGTGGATAATCGCAAGCGGTGAATCTTTGTTTGGCGCAACTCCATTTGGTTGGCGGATTGCAGTTGCACTTTTAGGTATCTTGAGTGTCTTGATGACTGCTCGAATTGCTCGACGATTAACAAACTCGAACTTTATTGGAACATTAGCTGGCATGTTGTTGGCTCTAGATGGATTACACATTGCCATGAGTCGATCTGCCCTACTCGACACATCGCTTTCATTTTTTGTTTTGGCAGCATTTGGTTTTTTGATTATTGACCGCGATTCGGCAAACTCAGGCGGGATTAAAGTCTGGCGCTGGGCAATGGTGATTGCACTTGGCTTGGCTTGTGGAACTAAATGGAGTGGTGTGTATTTTGCCGCTGCATTTGGGGTGCTAATGCTGGTTTGGGATTTTGCTCGTCGACGCACGGCACTTGAAGGCATTCGGGTTTGGATGGTTAAAGATTTTTTGCCAGCACTTCTTATGCCGTTTGCTGTTGTTGGGATATACCTTTCGAGTTGGTTCGGTTGGTTTACCACTTCCGGTGGTTGGAATCGCAATTGGGCAGAAACCAATTCCACAACTTCGTGGTTACCTGATTCACTAGTTAGCTTGATTCACTATCACAAGGACATGTTGAGCTTCCATACTCACCTTTCGACACCACATAGTTACTCGGCCAATCCTTGGACTTGGCCACTAATGATTCGTCCCACAAGTTTTTATTACGAAACGGATCCCACGTGCGGTGCGCCTAAGTGTTCGCAGGAAGTGATTCCATTGGGTAATCCATTGATTTGGTGGGCAGGTGCAATTGCACTTGGCTTGATCATATACTTCGCAGTTGCCCGTCGCCATAGCGCCGCGTTGCCTATTGCAATTGCGTTTGCGGCTGGATGGGTACCATGGTTGTTCTTTCCCAATCGCACAGTTTTCTCGTTTTACTCAGTCGTATTCATTCCTTATACCGTCATGGCCTTGGCACTAGTTCTCTATTTGGCAAACAGTCGGGTAAAGAGTGCCAAAGAGGTTGAGAAGCGCTGGCCAGCATTAACATTTGTGATTCTTGCGGCAATACTTACTGCCTTCTTTTATCCAATCTTGACTGGACATTCATTGACTTACGATATGTGGCATCTGCGCATGTGGCTGCCTACCTGGGTTTAGTTACTTAGTGACTTAAATCCCCGCAGTCGCAAACTGTTGGTAACTACAAATACGCTGGAAAAAGCCATTGCTCCTGCCGCAATAACCGGGCCAAGGAAACCAAGCATGGCCAGTGGGATTGCTGCAATGTTATAGGCAAAGGCCCAAAACAAATTTAGCTTTATGGTTTTCATAGTTGCTCGCGATAGCTCAATTGCATCAACGGCTGCTGCCATAGTTGAACGCAATAACACAATGTCGGCAGCGCTGGCTGCCACATCTGCACCGGTACCCATAGCCAAACTTAGATGTGCCTTTGCTAACGCAGCTGCGTCATTAATCCCATCGCCGATCATTGCCACAACTTCACCTGATTCTTGCTGGGCAGTTACTAGCTCGAGTTTTGAAGCAGGAGAACTACTGGCGTAAAACCTAGTAATGCCAAGTTGGTCACAAACTTTCTTTACCGCTAATTCATTATCTCCAGATGACACGATTGGTTTGATGCCTAACTTCTTCAAATGCAAGAGTGCAGATACTGCTGTTTCATCGATCCCATCGGCAAGCGCTATGGCGGCTACTGCTTCCCCATTTTTATGAACCACCACAACACTGTCGCCTCGACTTTGAAATTTAGTTACTGCCTGCTGTAACTGCTCAGTTGGAACGGCAAGCCACTTGGCTGAACCAAGCGCATAGCGCTGACCGTCGACAACTCCCTGTACGCCTGAGCCACCCAGCGTTTCCACTTCTTGCGCGCTGGTTGGGGTAACTCCAAGGGTGCGAGAATGTTTACGCAAACTAGTGGCAATCGGATGCGTTGCTCCAGCCTCTAACGCATCTACGATTTGCCATAATTCCAGATCAGGAATTTGGGTAACTGTTTCAACAACACTCATTCGGCCATTAGTGAGAGTTCCGGTCTTATCCAAAACCATCACGCTTACTTGTTGGCTTGATTCAATTGCGTGTGGCCCACGTATCAAAATTCCGAGTTGTGCACCTCTACCGGTTCCAACTAGCAATGCTGTAGGAGTAGCTAATCCCAGTGCACATGGGCAAGCTATCACCAGTACTGAAATTCCAGTAGTCATTGCCAGTCCCGCATCGTTGGTGACCGCCCACCAAGTGATTGCAGTTGCTACTGCCAGAAATACCACGATAGGTACGAAGATTTCCGAGACTCGATCCACCAGTCTGGTGACTTCAGCCTTGCCAGTCTGTGCCTGGTGAACTAACCGTGAAATGCCAGAGAGCACTGTGTCTTTCCCCACCGCAATGGCTCTTATTGTTAAAGCACTATCAAGCAATACTGTTGCACCTATTACTTGGTCACCAACTGCTACCGAAACTGGCAGCGACTCACCAGTGACCAGTGAGTTGTCTATATGGCCAGCTCCAGATAACACCACGGCATCAACAGGAATTTGTGTGCCTGCTGGAACATAAATTTCATCTCCCACAACCACATCTTCGATTGCAGTGGTGGTTTGCTGGCCATTTTTTAGCACTTGGGC
>CANJRK010000080.1 GCA_947476765.1 Actinomycetota bacterium | reverse complement strand
GTGCTCTACCAATTGAGCTAATTCCCCGGCGGTAAAACCGTAGGACAAAATCTACTCTGAAGTAGCCTGTGTCCACAATTCTTGTTCAGCCTTGCTGTCCTCTACTTGTTGGTAGATCACATATCCGGCCACCGCCAATAATGCTAGAGACAATAACTTCTTCATGTCGATCCACTCCTTCCAACTAGATTTTTGCGTGGGCCCAGGTGGACTTGAACCACCGACCTCTTCGTTATCAGCGAAGCGCTCTAACCAAGCTGAGCTATGGGCCCGAATTTCTTTCGGATCTTGCTATTTCTTTTGCTATCTTTTGTTGATTTGTGCCTATTTCTAGGCACGAGTTAAGAGGTTACCTTAAAGCGGGCTTTCCCCCAAAATGAGCGGTTTCTAACCCCTATCAGTCAGGGTTAATTCCACACCGCCGGTGAATCCGACGCTGAGGTTATACAAAACTGCAAAAAGTGTAGAAAGCACACTAAGCAGCACGATTTCGATTGCGGAGAGCACCATAGTAAGTCCAAGTAGTCTGCCTAATGACAAAAAGCTCACCCCTGATCCGGTGCTGCCAGATGCATCGCTCCAGAGACTAGTAATTGCTTCAAATACGCCCGCGGCCGACAACATGCCCCACAGCACTACGGTGGCAACCATCAAAACTCCAGCAATGGTCACGCCAAGCACGAAGGCGCCCTTAGCTACTGACCACGGGTCGACATGAGTTAAATGCAAACGCACCTGTCGATTTGGCGCGGGCTCTATTGCCACTGGTGTCGCGGCGTTTGAATCGTGTGACTTAAGCGGATTCTTGAAAAAATTACGTTTAGTTGGCTGATCGTCAGTCAAATCAATATCGATGTCAGACATTTATTCTGCTTCCCCCTCAGGTGCAACTTCGGTTGGAGTTGCTGGAACTTCTACGCTTTCAAGTGCGGCCATCGAGGCAGCAGTGCTTTTCGCAACGGCAACGACCTTGTCGTCGTCCCCAACTTTCATAAATGAAACGCCCATCGTGTCTCGACCGGCAGCGCGAATTTCATCAACGCGGGTTCGAATCACAACACCGTTGCTTGCGATTGCAAAGATCTCATCGTCGCCAGCACAAATTAATGCGCCAGCAAGACCGCCGCGCTTTTCAACTAATCGCATAGCGCGAACACCTTGAGTACCACGACCTTTGGCGTTCCATTCTTCGATTGAAGTTCGCTTTGCCCAGCCACCTTCGGTAACGGTTACAACGAATGAATCTGGTGTTGCAACCTCCATTTTGAGTAGGTAGTCGTCTTCGGTCTTGAAGCGAATTCCAATTACGCCGCCTGCGGTTCGTCCCATTGGACGAAGAGTTGCGTCGTCAGCATGACAGCGAACTGAATAGCCCATTTTGGAAACTAATAACAAATCATCTTCATCATCGACGAGTTGAGCTGAGACCACGCCATCTTCATCCCGAAGAGTGATTGCAACCAGGCCAGTGCTTCGCGATGAATCGTAATCCGTTAGGCGCGATTTTTTGATAACGCCATTGTGGGTTGCTAGCACCAGATACTTTGCCTGTTCGTAATCTCGCAGATCAAGCACCTCGACAACATGCTCTTCCGGCGCAAGCGATAGTAGGTTTGCCACGTGTTGACCGCGAGCGTCGCGACCAGTGTCAGTGAGTTCGTAGGCCTTAACTCGGAATACCCGGCCACGATCAGTGAAGAACAAAATCCAATGATGTGTTGTAGTCACAAAGAAGTTAGTAACTACATCGTCTTGCTTCAGGGCTGCACCTTTGACGCCGCGTCCGCCGCGCTTTTGTGAGCGATAAAGTGCTGCCTTGGTTCGCTTGATGTAGCCATCCGCAGATAAAGTCACCACGATTGGTTCTTCTGCAATTAAATCTTCGTGAGTTACATCATTTTCATCGGCCACGATTGTGGTTCGTCGCTCGTCGCCAAATTTGTTTACGATTTCAGCTAACTCATCGCTTACTATGCTGCGCTGACGGGTGTGATTAGAAAGAATATCTTTGTAATCTGCAATCTCAGCCATCAACTTGTCATGCTGAGTTTGCAGTTCATTTCGTTCTAGCGCTGCAAGTTTACGAAGTTGCATATCCAAAATGGCTTGCGCTTGGATTTCATCAATGTCCAAAAGTTTCATTAAGCCGGCTTGGGCCACGGAAGCGGACTCTGATGCCCGAATTAATGCAATAACTTCATCAATTCGATCGATGGCCTTTAGTAGTCCAATCAGAATATGGACGCGCTCTTCGGCAATGCGTAACCGGTAAGCAGTTCGGCGTTGAATAACTTCAACCTGGTGCTCGATCCAGTTCAGCACAAATGCATCGAGAGTTAGCGTGCGTGGTACACCGTCAACCAAGGCCAACATATTGGCACCGAAGTTATCCTGCAGCTGGGTGTACTTAAACAAGTTGTTAAGAACGACCTTTGGCACAGCATCGCGTTTTAGCACGACAACGATTCGCATACCCGTACGCGATGAACTTTCGTCAATTAAGTCTGCGATGCCGCTGACTTTGCCTTGCTCCACGAGTTCAGCGATACGCTCCAACAAGTTATCTGGATTTACTTGGTATGGCAGCTGGGTAATTGCGATGATTGTGCGGCCGCGCTTATCTTCGGTAATTTCCGTGACAGCTCGCATAGTTACTGAGCCACGGCCAGTGCGATATGCATCTTGAATACCGCGACGGCCAACGATTTGCCCACCAGTTGGGAAGTCAGGTCCAGTGATGCGCTCCATCAAAGCTTCAAGTAATTCTTCTCGCGTAGCATCTGGGTGTTCTAATGACCACTGCACACCGGCAGCAACTTCAGTTAAGTTATGCGGCGGGATGTTGGTGGCCATACCAACTGCGATACCTGAAGAGCCGTTAACTAATAAGTTCGGAAAGCGACTTGGCAAAACCGTTGGTTCTAAATTCTTACCGTCGTAGTTCGGAACGAAATCAACAGTTTCTTGATCGATGTCCCGCACCATTTCCATAGCAAGTGGTGCCATGCGACATTCGGTGTAACGAGATGCGGCAGCTGAGTCATTTCCGGGCGATCCGAAGTTTCCTTGACCTTGCACTAACGGGTAACGAAGTGACCAAGATTGAGTCAAGCGAACCAAGGTGTCATAAATCGCACTATCGCCATGTGGGTGATACTGACCCATGACTTCGCCTACTACACGCGCACTCTTGTTGAAGGCCCGATCTGGACGGTATCCCCCGTCATACATTGCATAGATAACGCGGCGATGGACTGGCTTTAAACCGTCTCGCACATCTGGCAATGCGCGCGACACAATAACGCTCATTGCGTAGTCAAGATATGACCTTTGCATTTCGACATTCAGATCAACGATCTGAACTTCATCGTGTGTTGAATCGTTTATGTCAGTCATCAGATGTCCAAGAACCGCACGTCATGTGCATTGCGTTGAATGAAGTTTCGGCGACTTTCTACGTCTTCGCCCATTAATGTCGAGAACAGTTGATCAGCTTGCGCAGCATCGTCAACTGAGATTTGCAGCAGTACTCGAGTTTCAGGATTCATGGTGGTTTCCCAAAGTTCTTCGGCGTTCATTTCACCGAGACCTTTGTAGCGCTGGATATCTTCAGTTCGAAGTTTCTTACCTGAAGCCAGTCCCGCTTCAACTAGTTCATCTCGTTGTCGATCTGAATATGCATAGCCTGGTGCCTCGCGGGACCATTTCACTTTGTAAAGCGGTGGTTGTGCCAAGTAAACGAACCCACCATCCACAAGAGGACGCATATACCGGAATAAGAAAGTTAGTAGCAGGGTGCGAATGTGTTGACCATCAACATCGGCATCGGCCATTAAAACTAATTTGTGGTAGCGCAATTTATTAATGTCGAACTCATCTTGAATGCCAGTTCCGAACGCAGAAATAATTGCTTGCACTTCAGTGTTAGCTAGAACGCGATCGATTCTAGTTTTTTCAACGTTTAAGATTTTTCCACGGATTGGCAAAATTGCTTGGGTGCGTGGATCGCGGCCCTGTCCAGCTGAGCCACCTGCGGAGTCACCTTCAACGATAAATACTTCACACTCAGATGGTTCGTGACTGGAGCAATCCTTTAACTTGCCGGGCAAGCTGCTGCTGCCTAGTAAACCTTTTCGGTTACGAGCCAAGTCTCGAGCTTTACGTGCCGCAAGCCGCGCAGTTGCCGCTTGTAGCGATTTACGCGCAATATCTTTTCCTTGCGCCGGATTCTTTTCAAACCAAGCAGCCAATTCTTCGTTAACGGCTTTTTGCACAAATGTTTTAGCTTCAGTGTTACCAAGTTTGGTTTTAGTTTGGCCTTCAAACTGTGGTTCCATCAACTTTATGGAAATGATGGCGGTCAAGCCTTCTCGCACATCTTCGCCAGAAAGGTTGGTGTCTTTTTCTTTTAAGATGCTCCACTCGCGCGCAAACTTATTTACAAGAGAAGTCAGTGCGGTTCGGAAACCTTCTTCGTGAGTTCCGCCCTCGATAGTGTTAATGGTGTTTGCAAATGAATAGACAGACTCGGAGTAGCTGGCGTTCCATTGCATAGCAACTTCAAGGCTGAGTCCGCGCTTTGTATCTTCGGAAAAAATTTCCACAATGTCGTTGTGAATTGGCGTTTTTCTAGCATTTAGATGGCGCACAAAATCTGCGATACCGCCTTCGTACATGTAACTAACGCTGCGCGGACCATCAAGTTTTGGTTCGCCGGTTTCTTCGTCTATTGCTGGGCCAGCTGAAGCACGCTCGTCGGTAAGAGTAAGTGTTAGCCCACGGTTAAGAAATGCCATTTCTTGGAATCTGCGGGACAGAGTTTCGAAATCATAAACTGTGGTTTCGAAAATATCGCCATCAGCCCAGAACGTAACAGTTGTTCCGGAGGTTTC
>CANJRK010000079.1 GCA_947476765.1 Actinomycetota bacterium | reverse complement strand
CGTTTGAGTCTTGAAGCTCACACTGAACATGACCAATTGGCAGTTGCCTCAAACTTTGTTGAAGTTTGGCTTGCTAAGCAATCCGGCAATGGAAAAGTTGGAATCAACTTTTTAGAAAAACTTCAGACTGCAACTCCAGCTGCGCTATATGGCGCAATGCTGGCTGGCGTCGACGCAATTTTGATGGGCGCCGGCATTCCTCGCGAAATACCAAAACTCATGACGGACTTCTCGCAAGGCAAGCCAGGACACCTAAGCATTGATTCAGATCGTCCGGCTGGAATGGCCGCTCCAATTTTGGAATTCAATCCACTCGAGTCATTTGGTAAAGCACCAGAACTTCCTCGTCCCGCTTTCTTAGCAATTGTTACCGCAGAAGTTCTTGCTTCCTACTTAGCACGCGATGAGATAACGCGACCAGACGGTTTTGTTGTTGAACACTTCATGGCAGGTGGACACAACGCCCCACCTCGCAAACTTCAGGACACCGAAACTGGGTACGGTCCTAAGGATGAAGCAAACATTCCAAAGGTTGCTGATGTCGGTTTGCCATTCTGGCTTGCTGGTGGACGCGCAACTCCTGAATCCGTAGCTGAAGCAGTTTCTCTTGGTGCCGAAGGAGTACAGGTCGGCTCGCTATTTGCATTAAGCAATGAATCAGGTTTGCTTCCGGAGTATCGCGAACAAATGTTGCAAGCTGCCCGCGAAGGAAACCTCAGAGTGCGCACGGATCATCGCGCTTCGCCAACTGGATTCCCTTTCAAGGTAGTCAACCTGCCTGGAACCATTGGGGACGCAGAAGTTTACAAAGCACGTCCGCGACTTTGCGATCTTGGATACTTGCGCTCTAGTCATATCGATGAGGCTGGAAAAGTAAGTTATCGATGTGCTGCTGAGCCTGATAGTCCATTCCTGAAAAAGGGTGGCGAAGAACCAGATCTCGAAGGCCGCATTTGTTTATGTAATGGTTTAGTTGCTGCTGTTGGCTTGGGCCAGGAACGTCCAGATGGTTACAAGGAAGCTCCACTCTTAACCTTGGGTGCTACAACAAGTGATGTCGAAGGCATGCTGAAGGAATTTCCAAACGGCTGGAGTGCTGTTGATGTAGTTAACAGACTTAAGTCAGGTATTCCTGCCGGAGCGAATGCTTAAGTTTTAGTGACCGTGCTTTGCACGTTCAATCGAAGCTAAGATTTCTGCTTCGGCTTCAGCGCAATTTCCCCAAGTCGCACCTTCAACTGATTTACCTGGTTCTAGGTCTTTATATGTTTCAAAGAAGTGTTGAATTTCTAGACGTTCAAATTCGGGCATGTCACCGATGTCTTGCAAACTAAGTTTGCGTGGGTCATGGGCTGGAACACACATGATCTTGTCGTCCTCGCCGGCTTCATCGCTCATTCGAAACATCGCGATGGCCCGACAGCGAATTAAAACACCAGGAAATGTTGGCTCTTCAATTAGAACTAAGGCATCTAATGGATCGCCATCTTGGCCCAGAGTGCCTTCGATATATCCGTAATCGCGCGGGTATCGGGTGGCAGTGAAAAGCATTCGGTCTAGACGAAGCCGCCCAGTTTCGTGATCAACTTCGTACTTATTGCGGCTACCGCCAGGGATCTCCACCATTACGTCAAACTCAAGTGCCACGGTGCCCTACCATTTCCAGATTTCCACTTACTCTTATTAGTGATTACTCAATCTTAGATGTAAATCATCAAACTCCCTATTTAAGGAGGCTAGACATTTTTCGTCGTAGCCTGCTTGTCGCTTCGTTGCTCTTTGGATGCATCGGCTTCTCAAGCCCGATCAACGCGGAGCAATCGGTTTCAGTACCACCCGCTCCGCGCACAATTGGAATTTTCGATCCAGTGCAAACAGCTGGTTCGATAGATGCCGCAACAGCTACCGAAATAGTTTCCAAAAAACTATCCGACTCAAGATTGGGTGGCGGTGTCACAGCTTATGTTGTGGATGCAAACTCAGGAGAAGTGCTGGTAGACATCAACGGTTCGCAGCCCATGATTCCAGCTTCAACACTGAAGCTTTATACCGGGATCGCAGCCATGAATGTACTTGGATCGGAAACTCGATTTGCCACTCGAGTGATGCGTGACGAAAATATTTTGACTTTAGTTGGTGGTGGCGATCCAACCTTAGTTTCACGTACACCAAGTAATTGGCGCGGTAAGCCTCCTGGTTCGGAACAACCGCCCTCACTTGAGCAACTTGCAGATTTAACTGCAGTTGCCCTCGGAGCCAGTGAAGAAACTTACATTCTTAATTTCGATGATTCGCTCTTTGCAAAGCCAAAGGCACATAGCTCGTGGCCAGATCAATATCTGCGTACCGGAGAAGTTTCCGCAGTGCAGGGCTTAACTATGGATTTCGGAATAAATGAGACTGAAGCGGTCATGTCAGATCCAGCAAAATCTGCTGCATCGTTTTATGTTTCTGAATTAGTTGCGCGTGGGTTATCAGTGACACTTGGCGATCGAGTTACTAGTACCGGTACAACGGAGATAGCTCGAGTCGAATCTGCAACCGTTACCGACATTGTGGAACGCATGATTACTACTAGCAATAACACCATGGCGGAGTATCTGGCACATCACTTGGGCGGGACAAGTGGGCAGTACACATTTGCAGCCGGCGCTCAAGTAACTAGACAAGCCATCATTGATGCCGGAATTGATATCTCCGGCACGGAGATTCTGGATGGCTCAGGGTTAAGTAGAAGTAATCGAACTTCTGCAAAGTCTTTAGTCTCGGCATTGCAGTATGCCAATTCAAATGGCGGACCAGCATGGGCAAACTTAAGCGGGCTACCAGTAGCCGGAATCTCAGGAACCTTAATTGATAGGTATGAAGTAGGTGAACCTGGTCGCGGTACCGTGCGAGCCAAAACTGGAACACTTTCAAAAGTGGTAGCGCTGTCTGGAACTTTAGTTGACGCCAATGGCGAACTCCTGATCTACACATTTATTGCAAATTCAATTCCAAATGGCACGAAACAAGGTGAAGCTGCACTGGATAAGGTTGTGAAGGCTTTGGTGCAGTGCGGCTGTCGAGTTGCGTAGAGTCAGATCATGATCAACTTGGAATTGCGACAGGGACTGCTCGCTAGCCTGGCTGATCTAGAGGCTGGCGACACAGTATTAGTGGGACTCAGCGGCGGAGCTGACAGCCTCTCACTACTCAAATGCGCAGTTATTGTCGGCAAAGTACAGTCAATTAGCGTTGGTGCGATCATCATCGATCATCAAATCCAAGCTGAATCAGCGAAGACTTCACAGACTGCAGCACAACTTGCCACTGATTTAGGTGCAGATCCGGTTTTGATCTTTAACGTTGATGTTGCAACCGGTCCAGGTAGTGGTGGCATGGAAGCTGCGGCTCGAGATGCACGTCGTCAGGCGTTTACCAGGGTGGCCAATGAGCATAATGCCAAGGCAATTTTGCTAGGACATACTCTCGAAGACCAAGCAGAAACGGTTTTGTTAGGACTTGCTCGGGGCTCTGGTGCACGATCACTATCGGGAATGCGGGCTGTTGAAGGAATTTATCGCAGACCATTTCTAAATATCGATCGCGAAACCGTGCGAAGCGAAGTCAAAGATTTAGTGGCATTTGAAGATCCGCACAACAGCGACACCAAGTTTGCTCGGGTACGAGTGCGCAACTCAGTACTACCTAATTTGGAATCCGAACTAGGTCCTGGGGTAACGCAGGCACTAGTACGAAGTGCTGATCTGTTGCGTGACGACGCAGATGCATTAGATGCGCTGGCTCGGTTTGAAATCACCAGAGTTGGCGATGACACTAACTTGATTGGCGCATTACCTAGGGCAATCCGCACCAGAGTAATTCGTCAGCTTGCCATTACAAATGGTTGCGCAATCAACGACTTGACTAGAGAGCACGTTTTGGCAATTGATGCTTTAGTTACTAACTGGCATGGGCAAGGTCCACTAAATCTGCCAGGCGCTGTCAATGTCGAAAGACGACATGACAGACTTACGTTCTATCAACAATAATTTTCAAGGAGCAATGCGTGGACGCATCACAAATTGGTAATGACCTTTCCAGCATCGTTTTAACCACAGAACAAATCGATACTCGAATTCGTGAGATTGCAGCCGAGATTGATGTTGATTATGCAAATTCGGAAAAACCACTTTTGTTAGTTGGCGTACTTAAAGGTGCTGTGATGGTTATGGCAGACCTTGCCCGCGCAGTTTCAATTTCAGTTGAGTTTGATTTCATGGCGGTTTCTTCTTATGGCTCCGGCACAAAATCCAGTGGGGTAGTGCGCATCATCAAGGACTTAGACATCGATTTAGCTGGGCGCGATGTTTTAATCGTGGAAGATATTTTGGATTCAGGCCTGACCTTGTCATGGTTAATCAAAAACTTAAAGTCTCGTCATCCAAAGTCAGTTGAAGTTATGACCATGATGCGCAAACCAGATGCAATCAAAGTTGAAGTGCCGGCCAAGTACATTGGCTTTGATATTCCAAACGAATTTGTAGTTGGATTTGGGTTAGATTACGCAGAAAAATATCGAAACTTACGTGAAGTTGGAGTGTTAGCGCCACACGTCTACGGCGGTTAATTTCTCAAAGCAAAAATTAAAGACCCCTCACGCACCCGTTAGAGCCCGCTTATCCTTGCTGCCTTCCGGCCCTGGGGAGGTTCACAGGTTAACGCCACGCGAGGGGCTGTCACCAATTCTAGTTAGATAATTACTCGCCTGATTTCGCCTTTAAGTCAGCGTTGGAGTAGGTATCTTGCAAGCGGTTATAGAACGCGTCAAACCAACCTTGGCTTTCTAAGCCAGTGCGATTTCGGTAATTCAAACCACCCGGTGTTTCGTGCTCAACAGGTAAGTGCAACAGTTCTGCATCG
>CANJRK010000078.1 GCA_947476765.1 Actinomycetota bacterium | reverse complement strand
GACATCATTGCTGCTCGCCGCGAAATCATGGCAGCCGCAGGTGCAAAGAACATATACAGCGCTCATTTACCTGAATCTCTGGGTGGCCGAGGACTTGGGCGAGAAGACATGATTTACGTCGAAGAAAAGGTCTACGGATATGGCGTTGGTTTGAACCCCGCGTTACTTTCTTGGTCCGAAGGCGCTACTCCTCGCCTACTGCATGCCCACGCACATCAAAAAGAACAGTTCACTGATCCACTTGTAAAGGGGCTTAAGACCAGCTTGCACGGTGTTACTGAAACTGGTGCCGGTTCGAATCTTTATGACATGAAAACCAATGCAGTTCGGAAAGGATCTGATTGGGTACTTAATGGGACTAAGGCTTACATCACAAATTACTTTGATGCCGACGTAGCTCAGGTTCTAGCGATCACAAACCCCGGTGGCGGACGTAAGTCATTTACTTACTTCATGTTTGACACTAAGGAATTTGCTTCAAAAGGATACAAAATTGGCAAGCTGTACCAGACCATGTTTGGCGATGGCTACACCGGCGAAATTCACTTTGAAGACATGGTTCTTCCAGAAAGTGCAGTACTCGGAGAAGTCAATGGCGGCTTTGACATTGCCGTTATGTCTTTCAACTACACCCGAATGCGCCGGGCTGGCATGTGTTCAGGATGGAATAAGTACCTGATCGAAAAGACACTTGAGCGAGTAAAGACTCGCATCGTTGGCGGCGAACCACTTGGTGCAAAGCAAGGCATCCAATGGATGATCGCTGACATGTATCTTGATTGGCAGCAAACTCGTTCCCTCTCCTTAGATGTTGCACGTGCCATTGATACTCCGGGACCATGGTGGAATTTACCTCGGCCAAGTGATGAAGTACGCCGAATTTGCGCCTTAAAGCTCAGCAACGATGAGTCGTTCTATCGAGTCGCCGATCGTGCACTTCAGATTCACGGTGGCTCCGGGGTCCTGCGAGATACTGACATCAACAAGTTGTTCCAAATAGCTCGAAATCTTCGCATTCCAGGCGGTACTGATGAAGTACAGCGCACTACTATCGCCGAAACTCTCGGCTTACGATTCAACTAGGAGTAACCATGTCAAACAATGAAACTTTGTCACTTGAAATTGGAACATGGGCACAAGGTGTCTCGATTGCCGATGTTCCAAAACATGTGCAAGATCAAGCGTTACTAAACATTCTTGATGCCGTTGGAATTGCATTTGCATCGACTCACTATGAATTTGCCACGCGAAGCATTGCTGCGGCGGTGGCTTTGGGTTCGGGTCCACGCGGTGCAATTGCCTGTTCCGAGCGGTTTACGGTTCGCGACCAGGCAATGCTTAACGGCATCTTGATTCATGGTCTGGATTTTGATGACACACACGTTCCTGGGGTTATTCACGCAACAGCAAGTGCACTTCCAACCGCTATTGCTATCGCCGATGATCGGGAGCTCAGTGGTAACGATCTAGTTCTCGGATTCTTAATCGCCTTGGAAGTTGGCGCCCGAGTTGGAACTGCCGCTAATGGTGGCTTCCATGCCCAAGGTTTCCATCCAACAGGTCTTGCAGGCGCCTTTGGTGCCGCTGCAGCGGCGGCCAAGATGATCGGACTAGATGCCCATGGGATTGCCAGTGCCCAAGGAATTGTTGGCTCTTTAGCTTCCGGTTCAATGGAATTCCTAGAAACGGGTGCTTGGACTAAGCGCCTGCATCCAGGCTGGGCTGCGGTCTCAGGTATTACTGCCGCAGAACTAGCCAAAGCTAAGTTCGAAGCTCCCTTGGCAATTTATGAAGGTCGTTTTGGACTTTATGCATCCCACACCCCAGCTGGTCATGATCTGAAGATGGACGCCGTGACCGCAGATTTGGGAACGGCTTGGGAATTATTGCGGGTAGCAATTAAGCCTTACGCAGCCTGTCACTTCACCCATGCATGCATCGACATAGCAATCGAGCTTGCAACTGAAAACAATTTGACTGCTGCCGACATCGAATCAGTGACCACTATTGTTCCATCTCAGGTTGTTCCTGTTGTTTGTGAGCCAGCACAAGCGAAACTCACACCTCGTAGTGATTACGACGCGAAGTTCTCCTTGCCATTTATTGTGGCAACTGCGATTACCAAACGTCGCTTTACCTTGGCTGATTTAGCTGATGACTGCCTAGTTGATCCAGAGCTCTTAGAGTTAGCTGCGAAAGTTTCCTACCAAAATGATCCAAATCCAACATTCCCTAAGTACTTCCATGGTGAAGTCATTATCCAAACTAAGGATGGTCGCACGCTTCGCAAGCGCGAAGACGTTAACCGTGGTGCAGATGAGCGACCACTTGCTGCAAGTGAAGTTGAAGCTAAATTCCGGGACAATGTTGCATTAGTTGCTGGATCTGATGTTTCTGATCGAGTACTTAATGCCGTCATGTCGTTGCCTACAACAAAGAATTCTCGAGATTTCGTTGAGGCTTTAAGAATTAAATGACACTTGATGTATCGGGTTTAAGTCTTAGGGATTTAACTTCATGTGGTGGCTGCGCTGCTAAAGCAGATGCATCGCTACTGAGGATGCTTCGTTCCGCAGCATACGACCAACAAGGTAAGGACACTCTTGTTGGTCTGGCTGCTCCTGACGATGCGGCTGTTACTGCTATTAACGAAACCACATCATTAATAACCACAGTTGACTTCTTTCCACCAGTTGTTAGCGATCCCTTTGAGTACGGATATGTAAGTGCCTTGAATTCACTATCTGACATATATGCAATGGGTGGCTTAGCAAAGACTGCATTACTTATTTGTGGATTTCCTAAGGAGTTAGCGGATTCGGAAATTACTGCTTGCGTTTCCGGTGCAGCCCTAGCCTGCAAAGAGTCGGGAGTGGAAATCCTCGGCGGTCATACTGTACGAATTGCTGAACCAATTTTTGGTTTAGCTGCCACTGGATATATTCACCCGAATGCAATTTGGCGTAAATCTGGAATGCATGACGGTGACTTGTTGATGCTTTCTAAGCCACTAGGTGTTGGGGTATTGCTATCTACTCGCCAACCAAGTGACGAGTCAATCGCGCTCGAGCAAATGAAAGTCTCTAACCTAGGTGCGCGCAATGCGCTAGCTGACTTGGGGCAAGCCGTTCACGCTGTCACTGATGTAACAGGTTTTGGGTTAATCGGTCACCTCAGCGAAATGCTCGGGAACAGTGCCTTGGATGCACGGATTCAGCTGCCTACCCAGGCTATTTTGCCGGCGGCACTTGATCTTTTTGACTCAGGGAAACGAACTTCTGCTGACACTCGTAACCGAACTGCCTTAAATCGGGAAGTCATGGGATTAAGTGAAGACAGTTTCCAAGCAGCAATGTTTGATCCACAGACCAATGGTGGGCTCTTAGCAAGCATTGAGCCTTCCTCTGAAATTGAACTGGTTGAACGCGGGTTTATCACGATAGGTAAAGTTGTAACTGGCTCGGGGAAAATCGAAATCTTAAGTCACCAATAGTAAGCAAAAGGATAAATAATGCCACGTCCCCTTGAAGGAATCACAGTTCTCTCGCTTGAACAATTTGGAGCGGGACCGTTTGGCACTGTGCATTTAGCCGATCTTGGTGCGCGCATAATCAAAGTTGAGGATCCAACTTCTGGTGGTGATGTCGGCAGATACGTTCCACCGTATGCACACGAAGAGGATTCATTATTTTTTGAAGCATTCAATCGCAATAAAGAGTCGATCTCGCTAGATCTTTCAAGCCCAACAGGCCGGGCAACTTTTGAGGACTTGGTCAAGCAAAGCGACGCCGTGTATTCGAATTTACGTGGTGACGTTCCTGCAAAGCTAAAAATTACTTATGACGATCTAAAGCACATAAATCCAGCAATAGTATGTTGCTCGCTCAGTGGATTTGGCATGAGCGGCCCTCGTTCCAAAGAGCCAGGCTATGACTACATGCTGCAAGGCTTAGCTGGCTGGATGTCACTCACTGGAGAACCTGATGGTCCCCCGACAAAGAGCGGACTGTCATTGGTGGACTTCTCAGGTGGTTTCGTTGCCGCGCTGGCACTAGTCAGTGGCATTCACGCAGCCAGGCGTGATGGCATTGGTATGGACTGTGATGTCTCGCTTTATGACACTGCACTTTCCATGACCAGTTACATTGGGGCTTGGCACTTATCCGGTGGGCATGAGCCGATTCGCCATTCGCATTCCGCGCACCCATCACTAGTTCCATTTCAGGTATTCCAGACTAAGGATTACTGGATTGTTATTGGCTGTGCCAAAGAAAAGTTCTATGAGCGGTTGTGTGAAGTTATTGATCGCCCAGACCTTGCAACTAATCCAGATTTTGCTAACTTCGCCGTTCGCTATGAAAATCGCGATGCCCTAGTTTCACAACTCGAGGAAATCTTTAAGACTCGAACGACTGAAGCTTGGCTATCGGTTTTGATTCCAGCTGGCGTACCTAGTGCCCCAGTGAACACAATCGAACAAGCCTTTAAGGAAGAGCACACCATTGCTCGCGAGATGATTGCTCATAGCGAGCATGAATACTTTGGCAAGCTGCGTACCCCCGCATCACCCGTTAACGTTGGGCCAAAGCGTCAGACTTACCAGCGCGCTCCAAAACGAGGTGAGCACACCATCTCAGTACTTAAGGAACTTCTTGATTTAAGTGATGAGCAAATTAGTGCCCTTGAGGCCACGGGTGCATTTGGGGCAGCCAAGTGAAAGCTTGGGATGGCGTCGCTTATGACGCTTTGCCACTTCCCCACGAACAGTGGGGTAAGCGCACGATTGAAGCACTAAAACTCCAGCCAACTGAAACGTTACTTGATGCAGGTTGTGGCACTGGGCGTGATGCGCAATTAGCACTGGAGCAACTTCCAAACGGCTTCCTAGTTTGCGTCGATCAAAGTAGCACCATG
>CANJRK010000077.1 GCA_947476765.1 Actinomycetota bacterium | reverse complement strand
TGCTTCAAGTCTGGTCTTTAAAAGTCGAGCAGTAACTTTAGTTCCGGTTTCACCAGCCAGAGGCGATGAATTTATTCCAATAGTCATAGAAATAGATGGTTCATCAACCGTAAACAGTGGAAGTGCAATTGGATTTTCTGGATCAGCTAAAGTTTCACCGATTGTGATGGTGTCAAAACCAGCTATCGCAATAATATCGCCAGGGCCAGCAGAATCTACTGGCACTCGATCAAGCGCTTGTGTCATTAGTAACTCAACTACTTTTGCGCGTTCCGATGAACCATCGGACTTCAGCCATGCAACCTGTTGGCCCTTGTTTATAGTTCCATTGATTACGCGGCAAAGTGCAAGGCGGCCTAGATAAGGTGAGGAGTCAAGGTTGGTTACATGTGCCTGTAGTGGGGCATCTGGATCGTAAGTCGGGGCTGGAATGTGATTGATCAGGGTTTCAAAAAGTGGTTCCAAGTTTTCTTCATCTGGCATTCCGCCGTCAACTGGTCTCGTTAGCGAGGCGCGACCCGCTTTTGCTGATGCATAAACAATAGGAAATTGAATTTGCTCTTCGTCAGCATCTAAGTCGAAAAATAGTTCATAGGTTTCATCGACCACTTCTGCGATTCGCGCATCTGGGCGATCTACCTTGTTGATAAGAAGAATTACAGGAAGTCGCTTCTGCAAAGCCTTGCGCAGTACGAAACGGGTTTGGGGCAGTGGGCCTTCACTTGCATCAACCAACAGCACTACGCCATCAACCATTTCAAGGCCACGTTCAACTTCGCCGCCAAAGTCCGCGTGTCCCGGAGTATCAATAATATTTAGAGTTACGCCACCTTCTTGCGCAGCTGGACCTAGATATCTGACTGCAGTGTTCTTGGCCAGGATGGTAATTCCCTTTTCCCGCTCCAAGTCCATGGAGTCCATGACTCGATCATTGACGTCTTGGTTTGCTCGGAAGGCACCAGATTGCCAAAGCATGGCATCAACTAGTGTGGTTTTTCCATGGTCAACGTGGGCAATAATTGCAACATTTCGAAGGTCGTTGCGAACGGCAGATTGGGTCACTGTCCCTATTCTAGTTGAGAAATGCAGGCACAAAGAACCAGACAAACCCAGCCTTTGTCGTTTACGGCCCTAAGGTGGTTCTAAGGTTTAAAAATGACAAATCCACCCACTCTTGCGCCTCGCTCAATTAATTTCTGTTGGGGCTTTGGAAAAACTTATCCAAATGTGCAACAGCAAATTTTCGATTTAATTGAAGCCCAATTGCCTGCTGGAGTAGTAACACACACCGTCGAAGACGCAGTTTTAGGAGCGGTAAATCTCTCGCTATTTATTCGACAAGGTCGAGAGCAAGAGGATTCACACAGAGTTGCCGCAGAGGTCATTTTGGCTCATGGCATAGCTGACAAGCGATACTTCTTTACACAAGATTCCACTACTTCATTGCCACTTGCAAATGAATACGAATATCTGTTGGTTCCAGGAAGCTGGCACGTGAATAGATTAATCGAGGGGACTTATAGGCGTAACCCGCACTATCAAATTACCGTGGAACAAAATCAAATTAAGAAAGTTGGATGGCTGCGACTTGATCCCTTAATTGCGGAGTCAAAGCATCGTGATCGAGAACCTCACCACAGACTTCGCATACTTTGGGCACCAACCCATAATGTAATTCCACGCAGTAACGAAAAGACAGTCGACGCCTTGGCGCCTTCAAGTTTGCCTGGGTTTAAGACTCATGTAAAACAACTGGCTGCAAGATACATTTTTCGAGTTTCACTTCATCCGAGAAACCGATCAGATCGGACCCCTACCGGAAACCAGATGGTTTGGTCTGATGTTGTGATCAGCGATTTTGGCACCATGGTTTATGAGGCCTGGGCGCTTGGTAAGCCGGTAATTTTCCCACGATGGGCAATTGATGTTGAAACATTAATCAATCGAAACCCGCTAAGTGCAGAGTCATACATATATCGAAATCGCATTGGGCTTCATCCTGACACCCAAGAAGAAATGCTCGCAATGTTGGATGAAATACAGGACTTCCTAGTGGGTAATTACTTAACTCGACTGCTCAAGCGCCTAACTCGAATCAAAACGCCTCGAAAAAGTGCAGCCGACTATCGCGGCCCTGGAGTAGCCGAGTTTGTTGATCATTACATTGATCCAACTCACCGCGGCAATGATGCAAAACGCACTGCAGATGTGTTGGTAGAGATTGCAAGGAGTCGAGAAAACCGAGGTTAAGAAGTTTTCCAGGTATTTCTTGGCTATTTCTTAACTAATTGCCATCTAACATGAAACTATGCGCCTGCGAATAATTGCCCCAGTTCTTGCTGGCATGTTGCTTTCAAATTTAGCTGGATCGGCACATGCGCAATCAAGCGTGACGATAGTTGCAGTTGGAGATATCGCCAGAAAAGGTGGTGGCCAAGCCACAACTGCCGCGTTGACTAAGAACCTAAATCCAAGCCGAATTATCTTGATGGGCGATCTTGCGTACAAAACTGGTTCAGCCGCAAATTTCACTAATTATTTCTTGCCGAAGTGGAAACCGCTACTTACTAAGGTGTGGGCGGTACCAGGGAATCACGAATACAACACCGCAAATGCTGCTGGATACCGAAAACTAATCAAAGATTATGCAATGCCAAAAACTGGAACCAATTTATGGTGGGTCAAAAAAACGTCCAACTGGACCGTTATTGGCCTTGATAGCGAAGCATTAACTGGTACAAAAGGAAGGAACCAGACTGCGTTCTTGCGGGATGCGCTTAAAAATAACAATGGCCGGCCGACAATCGTGACTTGGCACCGCCCAACATTTTCCCGCGGTGAGCATGGTAATCAAAATGACACCAAAGTGCTTTGGAACATAATCGCAGCTGATAAAGATGTGAAATTAGTTCTCTGGGGCCACGATCACAATTACGAGCAAGTTAATCGAAAAGTACAAGCGGGTACTTCGAATCAACATAAGTTGATGACATTTGTGGTCGGTACCGGTGGGGCCGAACTTAGAAATTGCGCTACACCTAACATTCCAGGTGAGTTACTTTGCGGCAAATCAAATAATTACGGTGTTCTAAAGTTAACGCTCGGAGCAAATTCTTATTCTTGGTCCTACCAAAACGCTAATGGCACAAAACTTGGCAAACAGCTAGATAGTGGATCGGTAACTTTCAACTAGGCGTTGCTTCCTATCAATTCAACTGTGTTCATTGGTTGAATTTAGATTCAACTAGATGTTGCTTCCTATCAATTCAACTGTGTTCATTGGTTGAATTTAGATTCAACTAGACGTTGAATCTAAATTCAACGACGTCCCCATCTGACATGACATACTCTTTGCCTTCCATGCGCACTTTGCCTTTAGCTTTGGCATCAGCTACTGAGCCCGCATCAACAAGGTCAGAAAACGCAACAATTTCAGCTTTGATAAATCCTTTTTGAAAATCGGTAGGAAGAACGCCAGCGGCTTCAGGCGCAGTTGCGCCAACTGGAATTGTCCAAGCGCGCGTTTCTTTTGGCCCCGCAGTCAAGTAAGTCTGCAAGCCCAAAGTCTTAAATCCAACTCGCGAGAGAATTGCAATTCCGCTCTCGTTTTGACCAACAGACTGTAATAGCTCCAATGCTTCGTCATCAGGTAATTCACTGAGTTCGGATTCGAGTTTGGCATTCATGAATACCGCTTCAACTGGTGCAACAAGGGCGCTTAACTCCTGCTTCAAAGATTCATCTGTTAGCTCTTCTTCGTCTAAGTTAAAAACGTAAAGAAATGGTTTTGCCGTTAACAGAAATAGCTCCCGAATTGGTTGGTAGTCCAAGCCCGATTCAAAAATAGTTCGTCCAGAATTAAGAATTTCAACGGCTTGTTCGGCGGTCGCCAATGCTTCGGCTTTAGCCTTATCAATTCGAGCTTCTTTTTGCAATCGTGTCATTGCTTTTTCTAGGGTCTGCATGTCAGCCAGGATTAATTCGGTGTTAATGGTTTCGATGTCATCTTTTGGTGAAATCGCACCGTCCACGTGCACAACATCAGGATCTTTGAAAGCTCGAATAACTTGGCAAATTGCTTCTGATACACGAATGTTTGCTAAGAACTTATTTCCAAGGCCTTCACCTCCGCTTGCCCCACGTACGATGCCAGCAATATCTACAAACGTCACTGTTGCCGGAAGAATTCGCTCTGATGAAAATATCTTTGCAAGAACGGCCAGCCGGGAATCTGGAACTTCGACTACACCAGTATTTGGCTCAATCGTGGCAAATGGATAATTGGCAGCAAGAACATTGTTTTTGGTCAATGCGTTAAATAACGTCGACTTTCCGACGTTGGGTAATCCGACAATTCCAATAGTTAGGGCCACGGCACATAAGCGTATCTGTTAAGTAAGTCGACTTCAGACCAGCCCCATTTCCCGATACCGTTAGTACATGGCCAGTACCCAGGTAGATCTTGATGAAATCGCGCCCGCCAGTATCGGTTGGACGTATCCGGGAGTCATAATCCTGACAAGTGCAGCAATGATGGTTGTGATGGCGCTAGACATAATCTTCACGGGAGACATTGGAATATTCTCCAATGTGGGGCTAGTCGTCGTAAGCCTAATTTCTGCAATGAATGTGCGCACTGCTGACTATCAAGCTGCAATCTGGGTTGCTCCCATTGCCTGGCTATTTTCATTGCTAACAGTTGGGCAGCTTGCGCCAATGCGCGGTGGCTCATTCTTGCGAGAGCAGGTTTTGCACCTAGCTTATGGGCTCGCTATGAATGCTTGGTGGATTCTTGGAGCAACTGCATTAAGTGCAGGTGTTGCAATATTTAGGCGCGGTCGGCAGCCTTAATATCTCGGCGAAGCTCAGGTGGCAACGCAAAAATCAGGTGCTCTTCAATGGTTTCAACTTCTTGCACATCCGTATAGCCTCG
>CANJRK010000076.1 GCA_947476765.1 Actinomycetota bacterium | reverse complement strand
TCGGCGCAAACAATCATCGGATTCTTGCCGCCCAATTCAAGCGAGGCGCCAATTAACCTTGCGCCAGCTTGAGCCGCTACAACTTTGCCTGTTTTAGTCGAGCCCGTGAAACATGCATAATCAACTTCGTTTATTAGCGCAGTACCTACGGTGTGACCTTCACCAATAACAATTGTTAATACGCCATCGGGAAGTCCAGCTTGAGACAACAACTCAAGTCCGTGAATCGCAGACCAAATCGTTTGATTATCTGGTCTGATCACAACGGTATTGCCAGCCAATATCGCCGGGAGCGCATCGCAAATTGAAAGTACCAATGGA
This sequence comes from Actinomycetota bacterium, assembly GCA_947476765.1. Lineage (GTDB taxonomy): Bacteria > Actinomycetota > Actinomycetes > S36-B12 > UBA5976 > UBA5976. The sequence continues at coordinate 4,808 of CANJRK010000076.1, read as the reverse complement.
TAATTCCAGGGTGAGACAATTCCGACAACACCTTTGGGCTGCGAAACCATGTAAGTCTTAGTGAAAATTGGAAGTGCGCCAGCTCGTCTCTGTGGTCTGAGTGCCTTTTTGGCAATCTTTGCGTAGAACGCGGTAATCATTGCCAAGCCTAGAACTTCGTCACCAGCGTGGAACCGTGACTTACCAGTTTCTTTTTGGATGACATTTAGTAGTTGGTCTTGATTTGCTAGCAATAAGTCATGAAACTTATCCAGGATTCGAATTCGATGCGAAAGCTCAGAATTTCTCCAAGCGACCTGCGCAGTCCGAGCAGCAGCTACAGCGTGGGTAACATCAGTTGTGGAAGACTCCGGGACTGAATCAATTTGTACGCCTGGAAATGGACTATGTGGAGTGACAAAATTTCCACTCGTAGCAACTACGTTACGAAGCAATAGATCGCTCTTAGAATTTTGCACATTATCAGCCTAGGATCTGGTGCCAGTAATTACATCTAATTGGAAATTAATTAGGTGTAACGACTACCTCACAGCGCTGGAATTCCTTGAGATCCGAGTATCCGTTTGTAGCCATCGAGCGCCGCAATGCGCCAACCATATTCATGGTGCCATCGGCTACATGTGACGGTCCAGTCAGGATTTCAGTTAAAGTGCCTGAGGTTCCTAGATCAACCAATTCACCACGAGGTAGATCAGGATGGGTTGCCTCAATTCCCCAATGCTTGCCTCGGCCAGGAGCATCAGTAGCGCGAGCAAAAGTTGAACCAACAACAACGGCATCGGCGCCAAGTGCAATTGCCTTTGATACATCGCCGCTTCTACCCATTGAGCCATCAGCAATAACTGAAACGTAGCGGCCGCCAGATTCATCTAAGTAATCCCGACGCGCGGCAGCAACGTCAGCAACTGCGCTTGCCATCGGGACTCGAACGCCAAGTACATCAAGTGTGGTGTGAGCTGCGCCACCACCAAAGCCAACTAGAACGCCGGCAGCGCCGGTTCGCATTAAGTGAAGTGCTGCGGTGTAAGTTGCGCAACCGCCAACGATTACTGGCACATCAAGTTGGTAGATAAATTCTTTTAAGTTCAATACTTCGCCACCATTGGACACATGTTCAGCACTAACGGTCGTTCCACGAATTACAAAGATGTCTACACCAGCATCAACAACTTGCTTTGCGAAATGTGCAGTGCGCTGCGGACTTAGTGAGCCAGCAACGGTAATTCCGGATGCTCGCATTTCCTGAATGCGAGCTGCAATTAAATCTGGCTTAATTGGCTGGGCATAAATTTCTTGTAACTTTGCAGTTGCTCCCTTTGGATCGAGGGCTGCAATATCATTCAGTACTCCGGTTGGATCTTCGTAACGAGTCCACACGCCTTCTAAGTTCAGAATTGCCAGGCCACCGGATTCAGAGAAAGTTTTGGCAGTTGCTGGCGATACCACTGAGTCCATAGGTGCCGCGATAATTGGGTGGGCAAATGAATAGGCGTCAATCTTCCAGTCCAAGGAAACTAATTCAGGGTCCCGAGTTCGCCGACTTGGAACTAATGAAACATCTTCGAAGGAATATGCAACGCGAGCCCGCTTACTTCTACCAATTTCCACGTCTGACATTTTTCTCCCCTATCGAACGTGGTAGTTAGGTGCTTCTACCGTGAGCTGGACATCGTGTGGATGGCTTTCTTTAAGACCTGCAGCCGTGATACGAATCAAGCGACCATTTTTCTTTAAGTCAGAAATGGTGGCAGCTCCGGCATAGCCCATGGAGGCGCGTAATCCTCCTATTAGCTGGTGCGAAACTCCAGCCAAGTTACCGCGATACGGAACCTGACCTTCAATGCCTTCGGGAACTAATTTGTCTTCGGAAAGCACGTCATCTTGGAAATAACGATCTTTTGAATAAGACTTTGCAGAACCTCGCGACTGCATGGCACCGAGTGAACCCATACCGCGATACTGCTTGAATTGCTTGCCGTTAACAAATACCAGTTGACCCGGTGCTTCTTCGCAACCAGCAAGTAAGGAGCCAAGCATCACCGTGTCGGCGCCTGCCACAATTGCTTTTGCGATGTCTCCGGAATATTGCAAGCCGCCGTCACCAATTACTGGCACACCAGCGGGGCCTGCAGCAAGTGATGCTTCATAAATTGCAGTTATCTGTGGCACACCAACGCCAGCAACAACACGAGTGGTGCAAATAGAGCCTGGCCCTACGCCAACTTTTACAGCATCAGCGCCAGCATCGATTAAAGCTTGGGCACCACTTCGCGTAGCAATGTTGCCACCAATGACTTGTACCTTGGTCGCTTTCTTAATTCGAGAAACCATTTCCAATACTGCATTTTGATGTCCGTGTGCAGTATCAACTATGACAACGTCAACTCCGGCATCTACTAACGACATTGCGCGCGTAAATGAATCTTCACCAACACCAACTGCGGCGCCAACCATTAGCCGACCGGCGGAATCTTTTGTTGCAAGCGGATACCGATCGCTCTTTACATAATCTTTTACCGTAATTAAGCCAGTTAACTTCCCTGCACCATCAACTAACGGAAGTTTTTCAATTTTGTTAACTCGTAATAGTTCAAGAGCATCTTCGCCATTCATGCCTGGCTGACCGGTAACCAACGGCATGCGAGTCATTACGTCGCCAACTTTGCGACTCTTGTCGTCTTCGAAGCACATATCACGATTGGTTACGATACCTAGCAAGATACCTTCGTCATCGACAACTGGTACTCCACTAATTCGATAATGCGCACATAGGCGATCTACATCATCCAATGTGTCGGTTGGGCGACAGGTAACCGGGTGGGTAATCATTCCGGCTTCACTTCGCTTAACTAAATCCACTTGAGCAGCTTGATCTTCAATTGAAAGATTTCGATGCAAGATACCTAGGCCACCTTGGCGCGCCATGGCGATCGCCATTCGAGCCTCGGTGACAGTATCCATTGCTGAAGAAAGCAATGGGATCTGCAGCGTAATTTCCCGAGTTAATTTGGTGCTGGTATCAACTTCACTTGGTATCACGTTGCTGGCATCAGGCAGGAGTAAGACGTCATCGTAGGTAAGGCCCAGCATTGCAAACTTCTCAGGAAGGCCCTGCGTCATGGAAACCCCTTGCTAGCGACTACTTATATGGGCCACAACCAAATTGCGACTGATAAGTGAATTGCTCAAGGCTATCGTGAATTCAGCCAGGTCCAAAAAGGAGTATCTGGGCTGGAACTAGCGTCCGGAGGCTGCAGCTAAGGCAATTAAGGTGCTTGCTAAATCATGATTTTGGACAACTCCGGGCGGTAATTCATCCTGCCAGCCTGGCCCGGCACACATCAATACAGGTGCTGGTCGCATTGGCTCAACAGCTTCCCAGATTGAGCAATCTGCAGTTCCTTGCGTCTGGGACCAAATCAAAATCGCGCTTGGTCCAATTTTCTTAGCAGCATTCCCTAACGCTTCTGCAGGTAGTCGAGCACCCAAAATTCGGCTTGAGATATTTTGCTCAGCTAATCCGGCCGCGATGGCATACACCGGAATTGTGTGTAGCTCATGCGGGGCACAAGCCAAAAGAACTGGTCGAGCATTTTCTGGTTCGGTCACTTTTCCTTGAACGTTTCTAAACTGGCCCGTGATCGATTCCGCAAGTAAATGCTCTTGCTCAACCCCTTCACCGGTTTGCTCCCACTTTTCACCAATTGAAATTAGTACTGGAATCAATACTTTTTCCCAGGTCCAAATCACGCCCCGAGATTCGATAGCTTGTGCAATAACGTGGTCGCAGCCACTGGAATCTAGATTTGCAACTGCGCGATTAAGAGATCTGATTACGGCTTTCGGGCTGTCCAGTGAAATCACATTGTCGCCTCGGGTCTGCGCACCTACTAGTTGAAGTGGTGGCGTAGATGAGTCAGATTGGATTGTGGCTGGTTCAAGCTCTTGATTTAAGGCTGAGCGAGCCGCTTCGCTCGGAAGTGCGCCATTAAGCATGAGCTTTCGCATTAGATCTATCCGTGCGACATCCACACCTGAATAGCGACGATGAGATCCTGCAACATGAACGCTTGGTCCAAGCCCATAGCGGCGATCCCAGGTGCGCAATGTGGCCGGGGCGATTCCAATTCGGCGGGCTACGGCAGCAACGGTTAGACCGACATCAGCCTGTGGCGCGCTTTGTGACATGAGACTCATTCTTTCGTCACTTACGCGATTCTGCACCTCGAGGGTGCATTTGGGCATTGGATTATGGGTTTTCCAGTACTCATGGAAAAAATCGGGCAAAACTTATTCATACAAAATGCTTGACCAACTTATGAAGCGGTTATACGATCAAGTTAAGTAAGACCTAGATAAGGGTGATTCTCGTGGCTGACCTTTCAAGACTCCCAGGACCAAATGCCGATTTTTGGGATTGGCAATTACTTTCCGCATGCCGCGGACTTGATTCAGATATTTTCTATCATCCAGATGGCGAACGAGGCTCTGCTCGCGAACGCCGCGTGGCAACAGCAAAGGCAATTTGCGCAGCTTGCCCAGTACTTGCCCAATGTCGTGATCACGCCTTAAAGACTCGTGAACCATACGGAGTTTGGGGCGGACTAGGCGAAGAAGATCGCGAAGCTATTTATGCTCGCCAAGCGCGAGCGAATCGAGTTTCTTCCTAGATTTAATTTCCAAAAAGCAAAGCCCGGACATTGTCCGGGCTTTGCTTTTTGGAACTACTTTTGGGATTAGAGAGAACTAGTGCGAATGCCCTGCATGCGAGTGGCCATGGCCTCCAGCATCTTCAGGAGCCTTTTCTT
>CANJRK010000075.1 GCA_947476765.1 Actinomycetota bacterium | reverse complement strand
CTGCTTAGCCAAGTCTTTGACTGTGGCTGCCATTTCAGCATCACTGTAGGTATAGATGACTTCGCCCGGCTTCTTTGCTGCGCCGATTACTTCGATTCGGTGTAGCGGTGGTACCGCTGCATAAATTCGACCAGCTTCAAGTAGCGGCGTTAAGTAGCGCTGAAACAAGGTAAGAAGCAAAGTGCGGATGTGAGCGCCATCGACGTCAGCATCTGCCAAGATGATGATTTTGTGATATCTAACAGATTCCATATCAAATGAGCGTCCCGAGCCAGCGCCAATGACCTGCAAAATCGAGGCACATTCGGTATTTTTCAACATGTCAGCAAGAGATGCTTTTTGAACATTTAGTATCTTGCCGCGAATTGGTAACAGCGCCTGATACTCGCTATTGCGCGCTGATTTGGCAGTTCCAAGTGCGCTGTCGCCTTCAACTATGAATAACTCAGTTCGTTCGTTGTCTTCGCTACGACAGTCCTTTAGCTTGGCCGGCAGTGTTGAGGACTCAAGTGCAGTCTTGCGACGTTGGGTGTCTCTGTGATGGCGCGCTGCTAGTCGGGCCCGCGATGCATTGGCAACTTTGTCTAGCACGATTCGGACTGCAGGCTTGGCGCCTCGTGGTGGATTGGTAAACCAGTTACTCAACTCATTGCTAACGACAGTGTTCACGATTTTTGCAGCGGCAGGCGTGCCAAGAATTTCTTTAGTCTGACCTTCAAACTGCGGCTCTGCCAAACGCACTGTGACTACCCCAGTTAATCCTTCTTGCACATCTTCTTTTGTCACAGCGTCTTCGCCAGCTTTTAGCAAACGTTGTGCCTTTAGTTGCTCGTTAATTACTTTGACTATGGCTCGATCAAACCCTGTTACGTGTGTACCGCCCTTTGGGGTGGAAATGATGTTCACATAGGACTGCAATGTGGTCTCGTAGGTGTTGTTCCATAGCAGCGCAATATCAACGCCAAGTTCGCGTTCAACTTCTTGCGGAGTCATATGTCCTTGATCATCGAGCACGGGCACGGTCTCATGAAACTTGCCACTGCCCTTTAGGCGAATTACCGGCGAAACCGCTTCGCCAGTTGAAAGAAATTCGCAGAACTCAGAAATCCCACCTACGTGCACGAACTCAGATGTGTTATTTGATTTCAATCGATTATCGGTGACAACTATGGTCAGCCCAGGAACCAAAAACGATGTTTGCCGAGCGCGTGCATGTATTTCAGCAAGATCAAAAGCTGCATCTGGTGTGAAGATTTGAGTATCAGCCCAAAACTTAATGCGCGTTCCAGTTGCTGTTTTCTTGGCCGGCTTTCCAGCCTTTTTTAGGCCACCTTGTTTAGTGAATTTCCCAGTCTCATCTTTACCAACGAAGACGCCAGGTGCACCCCGACTAAAACTCATAACGTGAGTGTTGCCGCCACGGTCAACTTCCACATCTAACCGACTAGAAAGGGCGTTCACAACCGAGGCTCCAACGCCATGCAAGCCACCAGAAGCAGTATAGGAACCACCGCCAAACTTGCCGCCAGCATGAAGCTTGGTCATAACAACTTCAACACCAGTTAGCTTGGTCTTTGGCTCAACGTCAACTGGAATTCCGCGACCATTGTCATGGACTTCGGCAATTTGATCCGAATGTAGTGTCACTTCAATTCGCGTGCAGTGACCGCCTAAGGCTTCATCAACTGAGTTATCGATAATCTCCCACAGGCAATGCATCAGGCCCCGAGAGTCAGTAGATCCGATGTACATGCCAGGGCGTTTACGAACCGCATCTAGGCCTTCTAAGACCGATAAGTCGGATGCGTTGTAATCACCTGTCGACGCTGCGGTCTTTTTTGCTGCCATAACCCTTACAGACTAGGCATTTTTCACCATTTTTTGAGGCTGCCACGCCGCATCCAACCACGCAGGAAGTTCGCTTGTGAATTTGATTCGAATACGCCAATAGTGAACCAAGCATTAAAGGTGAATTCTCGGCGTGTTAAAGCGCGCACGGTCTGAAATGATTACACAATAGAGCAATCACGTAAGTTGATTCAGTTAGGGCTGGTGCAAGGATGACTTCAACAATCACTCGTACCCCACTTACCGTGGCAGATCGTTGCGATCGATGCGCCGCTCAAGCTCTAGTTCGAGTTTTTCTTGAAGGCGGTTCAGCTCTTCAATTCTGCAGTCATCACTTCAAAGAACATGAAGTACGACTTCGCGCTATCGCTGTTGATGTCCAGGACGAAACTAGCAACCTCGAAGACTAGATCCGCTAAGGCGTGGCACTTTCGCTTGGATCAGGAATGCTCGCAGGTAGTGGTGGATTCTTCAACGGCACCGGTACTCCGTCAAAACTGTAATGCCCTGTAGTTAGAACTGGTATTAACTCCGCCCAAGTTCTTCCAACTGGCATCGTGAAAGGATTTCCAGCCAGGTCAAACAATTCCATTTGGGCATCGACGCGAGGTTTTTTCCACGACACCTCAAATGCCGTTCCCGCATTAAGCACCCAAGCTCTACCTGAACCAGTTAGCACAGTACGCGGCACGTAACCACCGGTAGATCCTTTGTAACCTGCATCAATTTCTCGAACTTCAATAATTACTAGGTTGTCGGTTCCAAATTGGCTGCCATCTATGTTCTTAAACGGCTTAACACCCTCACTTCTGAGCCACTGCGAAGACGCTCCATCCCACTTCCAATTCGGCTCAGCAAAAGTGCTAAATGCCACACTCACATCCAATACGGGGATCGCAGTCTGCGCTGATGCCCTAGCTGAAGGACTTGCCGATGCATCTGCTGAAGCACTCGGTGCAGGAACTGCTACCGGATCTGGCCTAAAGAAGAATCCGCCACTGATGCTGGCATTGTCGGCCACGGAAGCAAGTAACTCCTCGGGCTTGAGGAAAAGATTATGAGGCGCGCGATGTCCCCGCTTTCGGTATAGGCCAGGTGCACCTTCAGTGTTAATACTGATAGTTGTTGGCAGCTTTCGGTTCACGAATCGCATTGTGCGCCTAGCGCCGCCGGAAAATACGAAAATATCTGCCATCGGTTCCGTAATTGCCACATCGACGTGACGTACTGAACGGACCGGGCCAATTTCTGGTGGAATATCAGATTGCCAAACTGTGGCGAAGCGAGTCATGCCACCTTCAACAAGTTCTTCAAAAATTAAATCAGCGTGCTCTAACCCAGTTTGCGGACGGACCTGCGGAGCGTTTTCAACTTTAACTACCATGATTGGTTTTGCTTGGGCATCATCTGGACCAGGTAATCCTGTCATTGACCAAACTGGCGGAAGCTTGATCGGACTTGGAGTTGGTACAGGTGAACTCGATACCTCTTGTTTGGCACCACATGCGCTGATAGCTAGCACTAGAGCCAAGCTTACGGAAGCAATTCGAGTTGTTGACTTCATTTCACACCGCCAGAGGAAGAGTAATGGTACGAAATAAGCGTGCCTGAAACTCAATATTTAGATGAGTTGCGACACGCAAATTCGATCGAGTTAATGACATTTATTTGAGACAAATGTACGGTTTAAGGCTTTTAGTCTAGGTAGTCGCGCAGCACTTGGGAGCGTGATGGGTGACGAAGCTTAGACATTGTCTTGGATTCAATTTGGCGAATACGTTCGCGCGTGACTCCGTAAACCTTGCCAATTTCATCTAATGTTTTTGGCTGTCCATCTGTCAGGCCAAAGCGCATCTTTACTACACCAGATTCGCGATCTGACAAAGTGTCAAGCACGGAATCTAATTGCTCTTGTAGCAAAGTAAACGAAACCGCATCAGCTGGCACAATTGCCTCGGAGTCTTCGATCAAGTCACCGAATTCGCTATCGCCTTCTTCACCAAGTGGTGTGTGCAGCGAGATTGGTTCGCGACCATACTTTTGAACTTCGACGACCTTTTCTGGGGTCATATCTAGTTCACGGGCTAATTCTTCTGGGGTTGGTTCCCGTCCAAGATCTTGCAGCATCTGGCGTTGTACGCGAGCAAGCTTGTTAATGACTTCAACCATGTGCACTGGAATACGAATTGTTCGCGCTTGGTCAGCCATGGCGCGAGTAATTGCCTGACGAATCCACCAGGTTGCATATGTCGAGAATTTGTAACCCTTGGTGTAGTCAAACTTTTCAACGGCGCGAATCAGACCTAAGTTGCCTTCTTGAATCAAGTCCAAGAACAACATGCCACGACCCGTATAACGCTTTGCCAGTGACACAACCAAGCGAAGGTTTGCTTCTAGCAAGTGATTCTTTGCGCGCTGGCCATCTTCGGCGATCCATTCGTAATCGCCTTGACGACGGTCCTTAAATGGTCCACGAGTAGCTAGTAATTCTTCGGCGAACAAACCGGCTTCGATGCGCTTAGCAAGATCTACTTCTTCTTCGGCGTTAAGCAATGGAACTTTACCGATTTGCTTTAGATAATCCTTAACTGGATCTGCGGTTGCACCTGCAGTAATAACCTGTTGAATCGGTTCGTCTGTGTCATCAACATCAGAGATAACCAGATTGTCGCTATCGGCTGCCACGACTGGTTTTGCTTCATCGTCATCAGCAATGTCTGCTAAATCTGCAACGAGTTCAGTTTCTAAGTCGACTTCTAAAACTGCGGCAGCGGCCAATTCAACATCGTCGATAACTATGTCAACGTCAAGATCAATTACTTCGCCATCAAGTTCAATAGCATCAGCCTTTACTGCCTTGCCCGATTTTTTAGCTGGCTTCAAAGTGTCTTTTGGAGCGGCTGCGGATTTCTTAGCTGCTTTCGCTGGGGCCTTTGCCGGCGCTTTCGCTGGAGCTTTTGCAGCTGACTTCTTAACGGGAACGGCTGCTTTCTTTGCTGCTTTAGCGGGAGCAGCCTTTTTAGCAACTGATTTAACTGCTGCTTTCTTGGCAGGTGCTGCTTTCTTGGTTGCAGCTTTTTTAACTGGTACTGCCTTCTTCGTTGCCACGTATGCCTCTTTCAGCGCTCTTTTGTTCTTGCTGTCGCACTCGGATCGCTCTGGTGCAATAACAAGAGCCCTTGTCAAGCAATTAGCTCAACACGGGCAACATCACGAGGATGTATCTCTAGTGTACCCCCACTTGATGACACTGCAGAATTGCGGTGGGTTAATGCGAAACCAGG
>CANJRK010000074.1 GCA_947476765.1 Actinomycetota bacterium | reverse complement strand
TAGCTGATCCAGAAAATCCAATTGCACTTCCACTGTTTACGGTTGATGAACCATCTATTTCTATGACTATTGGAATAAATTCATCGCCTCTGGCTGGTGAAACCGGAACTAAAGTTACTGCTCGACTTTTAAAGACCAGACTTGAAGCAGAAATTGTTGGTAACGTTTCAATTCGAGTTTTGGAAACTGAGCGGCCTGATACGTGGGAAGTTCAAGGCCGTGGTGAATTACAACTGGCAGTTCTAGTTGAACTCATGCGCCGCGAGAAATATGAAATGACTGTCGGTAAGCCACAGGTTGTTACTAAAGAAATTGATGGCAAAGTTCATGAACCAATGGAGCGCCTAACGATTGATGTGCCCGAAGATTACGTTGGTGTCGTAACCCAGTTATTAGGGTTGCGTAAAGGTCGTCTTGAACAGATGGTTAACCACGGCACGGGCTGGGTCCGAATGGAATACATAGTCCCAGCTCGCGGCCTAATTGGTTTCCGCACTGAATTCTTGACCGAAACTCGCGGCACCGGTTTGATGCACCACATTTTTGAAAAGTATGAATCTTGGTTTGGCGAATTGCGCACCAGGCCATCTGGCTCATTAGTGTCGGACCGCAGAGGAGCCGTAACTTCATACGCCTGCTTTGGCCTACAGGAACGCGGCACCTTATTTGTTTCTCCGACCACAGAAGTGTACGAAGGCATGGTAATCGGCGAGAACGCTCGCGCTGAAGACATGGACGTAAACGTAGTGCGAGAAAAGAAGTTGACCAACGTCCGCCAAGCAACCGGCGACGAATTAGAGCGCTTAATTCCAGCCAAAGTCTTGAGCCTCGAGCAAGCCCTTGAGTTCTGTCGAGAAGATGAGTGCGTCGAAGTAACACCGACTGCAGTTCGAATTCGCAAAGTACAGTTGGCAAAAGTAGATCGCGACCGAAATCGCTCGAAAGCCCGCAATAACTAGGTAAAAAATATGAAGGCAAACACTGCATTGAAGTTTGGCCTACTGGCTGTTGTAGTCCTTGCTTTCGTACCGGCAGTTACTGGCTCAACCGTACTTACTAATTCACCTGGTGGATTTAATGCTGGACTAACTCGTGCAGTAGGCGAAGGTGACACCGCAGGTGGTTTATTACGTCTGGGATCTTCAGTAGCTTGCGATTCCTTAGATCCTGCGCAAACTTTCGATTCATGGTGTTCCGTCGTTAGCCGAGTATATTCGCGAAACTTGATGTCATTTGCTGGCAAGCCGGGCGATCAGGGTTTGTCAGTAAGTCCCGATTTAGTAAGTGACCTACCAGAAGTTAATGCAGATAAGACCGTGTGGACTTACAAATTGCGAGACGATGTCTTTTGGAGCGATGGATCACCAGTAACTTCATTCGATGTTAAGTACGCAATCCAGCGCCTGTATGACGACTCACTTCAAAGTCCAATTGCATTAGAAACTCTTTGCTTGCTGACGACTTGCACTAAAGGAATTCCTGACTACCAGGGCCCCTATCTCGCTCCGACCGAAGACCTACCAGCAATTGCCACAGTTGATGAGCGCACTATTACTTTCAATCTGACCCGATCATTTTCAGATTTTTCTCGACTCCTGGCAACGCCGCAGTTTGCTCCGATTCAAATGGCGCGCGATATCGAACTTCGAGCAGCCGGTAATACGTATGCATCTAATCCAGCGTCAAACGGGCCATTTGTAATCGAGATCGATCAAGCTGGGTCACTGTTCTCATTCACTCGTAATAAATTCTGGACGCAGGAATCCGATGGGATTCGAATTCCAAAAGTAGACACAATGTCGTGGAAGATATTCCCAGATGGCGATAGCGCAGACCAAGCATTGTTGAATGGTGAAATTGACGTCAAATTAAATTATGGATTGGCGCCACTTGCCCGAGATGCGATGTTGGCAAGTAAAGATGATCGAGCACTTGTTGATAATCCAGAAATGAGTTTCGTAAACTTTCTATTTGTAAATCCAAACGTGCCACCACTCGATCGAGCCCCATGCCGAGATGCGATTTTTTATGCACTAGATAAGTTAGATTTGCAAACTGTCCGAGGCGGTAGCGCATCTGTAGCAATTGCACATTCGATCAGTCCGCCTACTGTTCTCGGTCATAGTAATTCTTACAACCCCTATTCAAGTGGTAGTGACGAATCTGGAAACCTTAAAAAGGCTCGAGAGAGTTTGGCAAAGTGCGGTTACCCAGATGGCTTTCAAACCAAGATGGCATATGTCTCTATTGGAATCGGTAAAGAAATATTTTTATCAGTTCAGAAGAGTTTGGCTCGCGTTGGCATTGTGGTAGACCCAGTTGAGTACTCAAACTTTGCAGAATATTTCACAACCGGAATCGGTTCCCCAGATACCCTAAGTAGCCAAAAGATTGGCATAGCGGCGACAGGCTGGGGACCGGATTACTCTTCAGCATTGTCTTTTTGGGCGCCACTCGTTGATGGCCGAAAAATTAAACCATCATCAAATCAAAACTTTGCCGAACTCAATCTAGATGAAATCAATTTATTGCTGGATCAGCTTGATGCCGCGGTTACCCCGGCGGATGCTGCTCGCTTAAGTGGCGCCATTGAAAAGTTGGTAATGAATGAGTCGGTCTATTTGCCCTATGCCGTGGATCGCTTAGTTTTATATCGACCATCTGATTTAACAGATATCTACGTACAAATCGCCTTAGGTAATCAATATGACATTGTGAATATTGGAAAACTAGAAAAACCCTTGAAATAGTGGGTTTTCCCGAGGTTACTAAAGTCACAAACTAGTAAACGAATATTAAACGCCCTGCAAACCCCAATAGACTTCAAGGGCGAATCAGGCCTGAAAGGGGATAAATGTCAATTTTAGACGTATCCGCTGCCGACCCTGACCTAAACCAGGATGCAGTTGTTGGCCGCACGCTTCGGCAAATTGCTTGGTCCCGACTTCGCAAAGATCGCGTCGCCATGGTCAGCATGTTCGTTTTGGCACTGATTACTTTTATTGCAATATTTGGACCGCTAATTTCGAATCTATTGGGCGTCAATCCGTATGACTTTAATACCGACTTATTAAATGACGCGGGCAGTTTGCCGATCGGTCCACTAGGCGGCGTCTCGTTAGCTCACCCGCTAGGTGTTGAACCGTTAACTGGTCGCGACATTATGGCGCGCTTACTTTATGGCTCTCGGATCTCGCTATTCATTGCAGTTTCCGCAACTATCATCACAGTTGTTATGGGCACGGTCGTTGGAATCGTTGCTGGTAATTCCCGTGGTAAGACTGATTCCGTACTTAGTCGCTTTATGGATATAACTTTGGCCTTTCCGTTGCTTTTAGTAATCATCGCAATGTCTCCGGTTTTGGAGCAACGCCTGCAAGCTTGGGGTATGCCTGCAGGCAATCCTTCTCGAATTACCACTTTAATTTTGGTACTTAGTATTTTTGGTTGGCCATATCTTGCTCGTTTAATTCGTGGCCAAGTTCTGTCGTTGCGGGAACGTGAGTTTGTGGAAGCAGCAATCTCGATTGGGTCGAGTAATAATCGAATTTTGTGGCGTGAATTGCTGCCAAATCTTTGGGCGCCGATTTTGGTTTATGCAACCATCGCGATGCCTGGACTAATTGGTGCGGAAGCAGCACTTGCATTCCTAGGTATTTCAGTAGTTCCACCAACACCAACTTGGGGTTCGATGTTGGAGGAATCAGTTGGCTACTTCACAGTAGATCCATTTTATTTTTGCGTGCCACTAACTATGTTGTTGGCGGCCGTTTTATCGTTCAACCTTTTGGGTGATGCACTACGAGATGCATTAGACCCTAAGGCGGATCGAACCTAAGTTTTTCAGTTTCTCGAGAACTGAAAAAGTCACGAACTCATCCGGGGGAGTGAACAAATTAGTGATTCACCCGAATCACGACCTAAAGATGTGGCGAACCCATATCTCAATGGAGGAAATATGATGAAGTCGACAGGCATCCGCTTCGGCGTTGGTGCAGCGTCGCTAGCTCTTTTGCTAACCGCTTGCGGTGGCGGAAGTGGTTCAGCGTCTGGCGAAGGATCAAAGGGCGGAACTCTTACCATCCTGACAGAGCAGGAACAGATTCTGCACTTAGATCCACAGCGCAATTACACAGGTGAAGATCTAGCATTCGCTAGTGCTTTCCTAAACCGTACTCTTACCCAGTACACACTAAGTAAAGACAACACTGAAGCCAGCCAACTTGTTGCTGATGCCGCTACAGACACTGGTACCACACCAGATGGTGGCAAGACTTGGGAGTTCACTCTTAAGGACGGTATGAAGTGGCAAGACGGTAAAGATGTAACTTGTGAAGACTTTAAGTACGGTATTTCTCGTACTTTCGCAACTGACATCATTACTGACGGTCCGGCTTATGCAATGTCAATGCTTGATGTAGCTGACTACAAGGGTCCTTATGTAGACGATGCAGCAGGTCAGGCTTCTTATGATGCAGCTGTAGTTTGTGAAGGTAACAAGATTACTTTCCATCTTGCTAATCCAGCATCGGACTTCAACTACGCAGTTACCCTGAGTGCTTTCGCAGCTGTCCGTAAAGATGCAGACACCGGTGAAGCATACGATGACAGCGTACTTTCAAACGGTCCATACAAGGTTGAATCCTACGTAAAGAAGGACAAGCTGGTTTTGGTTCGTAACGAAAACTGGGATCCTGCAACAGACACATTCCGTGGTGCTTTCCCAGATCGCATCGAGTATGTCTTCTCGCAACCAGCCGCAGTTATCACCGAACGCTTAATGGCTGATGCTGGTGACGATCAGATGGCAATTTCGCCAGATAGCGTCGATCCTGCAAAGCTTGCAGTTGTGTTCTCTGATGCTAAGTATGAAAAGCGTCGTTTCGACGAACTTGATCCATACGTTCGTTACTACGCGATTAACACCAAGAAGGTTCCAAACGTTAAGCATCGTCAAGCAATCCTTGCCGCTGTTAACCGTGACGAATTGCGCACAATCGCTGGTGGCGAATACGCCGGTGACTATGCAGATGGTGTCGTAAAGCCAAACATTGGTGCAGACTATGCACCAACTGGTCTATGGGATGGCCTACTCGGTGATGTAATTCCAGCCGAAGGAAATCCAGAACTAGCCAAGAAGTTAATTGCGGATTCGGGAGAACCATTCCCACAGCCATTCGTAATTGACTACGGCCAGAGTGAAACAGCTGATAAGGCTGC
>CANJRK010000073.1 GCA_947476765.1 Actinomycetota bacterium | reverse complement strand
TTTCCTGCGGTGTTGTTGGTTTTTCGAGAAACTCTAAAACCTGACCATCGGAATCCGTTGGCACCAAACCATAGGCCCGTGGATCTTCCGCGCGAGTTAAATAAAGGGCAACATCGGCGTTGGCATCACGCCACTTTTGTACTAGGGCAGCAATATCTAATCCAGTCAATACATCGCCATTAAAAACTACAACTGGATCATTTGGACCACAGGCTAAATAAGCTGCAGCATTTCGGATTGCGCCGCCCGTTCCCAGCGGTTCGCCTTCTACGGCATAAACCAATTCCACGCCAACATTTTCACCATGGCCGAAATATTCTTCAAAAACCTCTGCGCGATATGAAGTTGCCAGCACAACGCGATTAACTCCCGCCTGCCTGGCAAGTGCTATTTGATGCTCAGTGCAGGCATATCCAGCGACCGGAAGCATGGGTTTTGGGGTGGAAATTGTAAGTGGCCGCAGGCGTGTGCCTTGCCCGCCCGCTAGCAAAATTGCTTCCAACACGTTACAAGCCTAACTATCTATGCGGTTTCGCTCAGCACTACAAACTGATCTAGTTTTTCCTGGTTCTTTATTGCATCAAAGTCCGGATCTACCTGATCAAGCAAAACTACTGAGTTCTTGTTTGTTATTGGCAGAACTACTTGTAGCGCCAGCGTAGTTAGTAAATCGCTTTCGCCCTTGAGTCCATACCGCTGTCCGGTTGCAATTTCATGGTTGTCGGCAATTATGTTGGCATATTCAACTAACTGATCCCAAGTAAATTCAGTGCCGTTTGACGCTGCCGAAATTGCAGCGGAATCATGCGGCCAAGTTGGCGCAAAGTAATCACCAAAGTTTCTAACTTCTGCTGAGCCATTAACAAGTCCAGCGGGAATTTCTCTATCCGGCATACCAAATGGATCTTGACTAATAACGGCATAGGATTCCGAGGGACCGGTCCAGAATCTTGCAGCTTCTAATGTTCCAAATGTCACCGAGCCAGATGCATCTAAGATCTTGATACCTGTTGCTAATCCAGTACCAAGCCAAACTGGGGATTGCCAATGATTTCCTAAATTCACCGAGATAGAACTTGATTCGTCAAGCTCTAAGCCATCAAGTAAGAAATTACTTGCTTTGCTCATCGCATTTGCAAAAGTAATAGTGGATAACTCAATTCGACTTGAATTACTTATCCAGGTAACGATTGGGTCTGGCCCACGATCCCGAACTTCAGTTTTAACAAAATCCCAGTACGACATTATTTATGTCTAAATTTGTACGTAGAAATCGGCGATGTCCCCAAGGCATTTTTTACCTTAACTTGAACGACGTACCTTGCACCTAATTTCAATTTCTTAAACGTAAATCCTGAAGTTCTAGATTTTGTAACTTTCCAACTTGACCACGTTTTTCCGCCATCCTTGGAATAGCGATAAAGCTGACTGGTAATTGGTAAAACATCTGTTGGGTTCACCCAGGATAGATAAGCCTTGGTTTTCGTTTTCTTCTTAAATTTTATTGCAGTTACAGCTAATGCTTTCCTGCCAATGAATACCGTTGATTTTGTGGTTGGTAATTTTGTGGTGCCATAAGTTGCTGATATTCGAACAAAGTAACGTCCTGGGGAAACCTGTAAATCCGCCGCATCCGTTCTGTCCCAGGTGTAGGAAATTTTTTGAGGTGTAGGTATCGGCGCACTAGTGGGTGTTGGCGACGAGGAGGCAGATGGCAAAGGCTCTGGTACATCACTATTTACAGTCTTGAGTACCAATCCAGATGTGGCATCAACTACCGAAATTGACCAAGTCGCACTACTAGGAACTACAGCACTAACTGTGATTGGCTCGGAGCTATCTACTTCCACCGCCGCAGGATTGATGGCGATATCGTGAATCACTGGCGTGAGTAATTCAGTTGCTCTGGCTCGAATTGCCGGGAGGTACGGGTAAAGGTATCGACCTGGACATACCGTGCGACCAACATCGCGATGCCCAGAAATCACCTGGGTTACCGCCATTTGACCCTTTGGAAATTTTGAGCGACCAGTTGTATCAAGAGATGCAATCCTTGTAATTGCATTTGGATCAAGTCCGTACGGAGCAATTTTCCACGCCATCAAGGACGCAATCGCTTCTACCAATTCATCTGGGTGGCTTGGTTTCTTTGTGTCGTAATTACCAATTGCCGATATTGCAAATGTATTGATATTCAATCCAGCGGTGTGCGCTCCTTGCGCAGGTAGCGATGGTCCATCACAAGGCGCAGTTGATTTATAAACACAACCATTTCGACCTTCGTAAACCGTTCCATACTGGTCGACAAGAAAGTTGTATGCGAGGTCAGCATAGAGCTTGCTTTTTGTGTAATAAGCATAAAGAGCACGCATTTGTGCTGGCCCTTGCGCGGGCGAGTAATTATTTGTTGATGCGGTGTGGTGGACGAATCCAGCAAGTATTTTCGTTCCCATTTTTGGTACTGGATCACGCCAAGATTCATTTGCGCCCCATTGCGCACGCGTGACTATATTCGGCCGCAACACCATGCCACCTGCTGGGGTGATCACTGCTTGACTTAGATTTCCATTCGCAACGAGGTTCCGCGAACTACTAATTAATGCGCGATCTTGAGAAGTTTCTTGAGATCCAATCAAATTTACTTCTAAATCTTTTGGCGCCATTCCCGAGTTGTTGGTAAATACAACTTCAATGCCATCGGCTACTGCAGTCATCAACGGATCAGTACCCATCCGAGTTCCAGCCGCTTCGAGGCTGTCAGCATCCACACCATGATCATCGCTGAAGTACAAAACATTCCAACTCGACCATTTGCCAGCCTCGCGTACTCGGACTTTAAAAGTTGTGTCAACTGGCAAGTTGCCGACCCAAGTCAAGCCAACTAATGAAAAGGGTTGGGTTTTGGTTGGCGCAAGGACTTGCACAGTTTTCAGTGGAACTGAACTAACTGATGCTGAGCTAACTAAAACTGAATTTGCCTTGACTATTAATTTAGGAGCAATTACTTGAACTGTTACTGGCGGGCTATATCCAGTTATTGCTTGCGATGGCGGCGTCAAAAATGAGCTTGCCCCAAGCGCGGTGGCCAACGAAAGGCACAGCATACGAAGGGTAATTTTGCGGGGAAGCATGCTTTAAGTCTGCCTGACATTTCGTCTCTACAGCATCATCTGTTACATGTGTTTTGAGGAAGGTAGCAACATTTTTGCCCGAAATTTCCTATAAATACAGATAATTGCGAACTTCTTACATGTCGTACGATCGTATGGTGTCCAAATGTGACACTTCGAGCAGATTCCAGCAGCCAAACAGAAGGGTTAATCGTGGGCAAGCACAGCGCACCGGGTACACCTTCATCAGCCCACCCATGGTTGCGTAAAGCAACAGCTGCATTTTCTATTTTTATTCTCGGATTAACCGCAATAGGCGGCGGAGCGGTTTATGCCATCAACGGACTGGGTGCAAATATCGGAGCAGTAGATACGAGCGATCTAAATGTTTCTGATCGGCCAGATAGCTTCGTGCAAACTGATACTAGCCCAACCAACTTATTGATTATGGGTTCAGACTCTCGCGAAGGTAAAGGCAATAGCTCTTATGGCTCAGTCGGGGGCGCTCGTTCAGACACTACTTTGTTGGTTCACCTCTATAACGATCGCAAAGACGCACTCGTAGTTTCGATACCGCGTGATTCGATGGTAGAAATCGCAGGCTGTACTCGTCCTGATGGCAGCACAACACGACCTTATACAACTAAGTTCAACGCAGCTTTTGCGTTTGGTGGGCCAGTGTGCACCATCAAAACAATTGAGAAGTTAACTAATCTGCGCGTCGATAATTTTGTTGTTGTCGACTTCAAGGCATTCAAGACCGTGGTTGATGCAATCGGCGGAGTTCAAGTTTGTTTAACTACCCCGGCATATGATCCAGTAGTTCCAGGTCGAGGTGGTTCGGGCCTTAACCTACCTGCTGGCTACAGCACAATCAGCGGAGAACAGGCTTTAGCTTTCGTGCGCGCCCGCGAGACTTTGGGCGATGGTAGCGATTTAAGCCGTATTAAACGTCAACAAGATTTCGTTGCTTCGATGATTCGTGGGATGGCAAACAAAGGTCTGCTAACAAACCCACAAATGATTTATCGTGTGCTTGGTGCAATCACTTCTTCAATTGAAACCAATCCTGAGTTTGCCAGCATTAAGGCACTGCAGGATTTCGCTCTGTCGATGGGCGGCTTGAGTCCATCTAGGATTACTTTCCTAACTCTGCCTTACGAGCTTCGTGGGGATGGAAATGTTTATTGGAATTCCGAAACTGAGGATTTGTGGCAGGCAATTCGGATGGATCAACAATGGCCGATCGTTGAACCGTCTGCATCTCCATCAGATTCACCAAATGCAGCTGACCCATCAATGCCACCAATGCCTGCGGACATTAAATTGTCTGTGCTAAATGCCACTACAACTTTTGGCTTAGCTAAAACTGCTGCCAGCGACATTAAAGCTAAGGATTACAACGTAATTAAAGTTGGCAATTCAACGAGGCGCCTGGCTCAGTCTGAAATTTTGTATCAAAGTGACCAGTTGGCAGCTGCAAAGGTAATTGCCGCACAAACTGGAATTACCAAGCTAACTCTCGATAAAACACTTGTTTCGCCAATCGTGCTGTTGGTCGGCACGGATTGGAAGGGTGTAAAAGCTTCAGTTACCACAGCCAGTCCGACACCAGTTTTGAAACCTAGCCCAACACCTTCACCTACTGCAACGAGCACTGAAGGTACGGCTGCAGACACAACTTGTACTGAAGGCAACAATCGCGTCAAGAAATAAATTAAGAAAACGGACTAAATAATTGGTGGCCGACCAGCTTTTGTCATGGCCCAAACGGTAGACCATTTCATGGCTTCGCGCTCACCTGAATTACGAATCCAGCCCGAACCAAAACCATGTAAATAATTTTTAAGCGCAGCAAACGAGCGAACTCGTAGCAATGTGATGACAAGCCAAGTAAGTGGATATATCGGAACCAGCAAGATAGGCAAATTACGTTTGGCTAACCAAACTCGATTCCGAGCATTCATAAAAGCAAATTCGGCAAACCGCGCTGGTGTAGTCGGCGGATGCGCCACTGGAATATCTCCCGCATACCAAACACTGTGACCGGTGTTCCAGGTGCGCCAACATAATTCGATACCTTCATGTAAGTAGTAGAACTCATCGCCCCAGCCACC
>CANJRK010000072.1 GCA_947476765.1 Actinomycetota bacterium | reverse complement strand
GTACCCTGCCACTACCTGGGCCTGGAAAATCTGGAGCTCCAGACATGCGGTCAATCAATTTGGGTACCAGCAGCGCACTAATTGCTACAACTATCACGATACTGAGGATGACTTTTGAAAATGAGACTTTTTTAGGTTGCTTCCGGTCCCGTTGCGATTTCCCAGATTCTGACATCGCATTTAGCTTGTCTAGATCACTCACGAGTCGACTCCACAATCTGTCCGACAAAATCCCCTTGTCGCTTTTCTGACTCTAGTGCGTGCTCCAGAATCACTACTGCTGCGGCTTGATCAATAATGCTCTTACTGTTCTTTGAGTTGCGTCCAGCATCATGAAGGCTGCGTTGCGCCGAAACGGTGCTGAGGCGCTCATCAATCATTCGAACTGCAATTCCATTTGGAGTCAATACCTGGGCAAGTTGTGTCGCAAACTCGGCAGCAGCTGTCGTTGATTGTGTCGTCGCTCCCGATAAGTTCACTGGATTACCTACGTAAACTGCAATTGCTTGATGTTCTAAAATCAGCGCCAGGATTTCTGTTACAGATTCTGATCCATAATCAATCGTTGCTAAGGGATAAGCCATCAGCCCGTCCGCATCGCAAGCAGCTACTCCAATTCGAACGGAACCAACATCCAGACTTAGCCGAACCCCGCGTTGCAAATTTAGTTACCTAAGCCAGTAGCAGCCGCGGCCAGCGCATCATCGATAGCAGAAACTTTTGCACCGCCACCTTGGGCCATTTCAGGACTTCCGCCGCCACGACCATCAACACTTGGCATCATGGCCTTTAATACATCTGATGCGGACGCGCCCGACTCCCGAGCGGCGGCATCTGTGGTGACAACGAATGCCACCTTGTCACCGTCGATCGTGGCACCCACTAATACAAAGTTATTTGTGGTGATGCTGCCCTTGGCATTTGTTACTAGATCGCGTAAATCCCCAGCGCCGGTTCCAGCAGGTGCAGAGAACCTGAATAGTTGGGTATTGCCGATCTTTACTGACTCGCCCACTAACCCGGAAATGTTGCTTGTTAGTGCTGCAGTGCGCGCTTTTGCAATTTCTTTCTCTGCTTGCTTTAAACGCTCTAGCATTTTCCCAATGCGATCTGGCAGCTCTTCTGCCCGAACTTTCGTCATTTCGGCTAACTGTCCCACGAGGTGGTGCTCTCTAGCCAAGTAACGATAGGCATCAGCGCCTACTAAAGCCTCAACTCGACGCACGCCAGCGCCAATTGAACTTTCGGACAGGAATGTGATCACGCCAAGTTGGCCAGAGCGTTCAGTGTGTGTACCACCACATAATTCACGCGCCCAATCACCCACGCTTACAACGCGAACTTGATCTCCATATTTCTCGCCAAACAGTGCCATAGCTCCAGTTGCCCGAGCTTGTTCCTGCGTCATAAATTCAGATGTGACCAACAGGTTATCTAGCAGTACGTCATTTACTCGCGCTTCCACATCAGCAAGTACTGATTGTGGCACCGCTCCCGCACTTGGAAAGTCAAAGCGGAATCTGCCCGGTGAATTCTCCGAACCCATCTGCGTAGCAGTCTCGCCCAATGCTTCGCGGAATGCTTTATGCACCATGTGGGTAGCCGTATGTGCGCGCGAAATAGCTAGCCGTCGCTGCACATCAACTTGAGTTAATGCTGCGCTACCAACTTCAAATGCACCTTCAACAACCCGGCCCCGGTGAACGTATAACCCAGGAACTGGAGTTTGTACATCGATGACTTCAACCTTCGAGCCATCTGCCAGTGTGATGATGCCATGGTCAGCAAGCTGGCCGCCACCTTCTGCGTAGAACGAAGTGCGATCAGTAAGAACCTCAACTTCGTCTCCCGCTTTTGCACTCGGCACGTCCACGCCATCGACGACTAAACCAGTGACGGTACTTTCAGTTTGAGTTTCGGTGTAGCCCGTGAATTTTGTGACACCGGACTTTCCCATGATGTCGCGATAAACAGTAACTGCCGCCACACCACTTTTGCGCTGTACGGCATCTGCTTTTGCTCGGGAACGCTGCTCTTGCATCAAGGTACGGAAGCCAGCTTCGTCAACGCTTAAACCTTGCTCTGCCGCCATTTCCAGCGTCAAGTCAATTGGGAACCCGAACGTGTCATGTAATGCAAACGCTGAATCGCCACTCAAGACTTTCGACTTGCTGGCCTTCAATTCAGTAGCTGCCAAATCAAACATGGAGGTACCGCGTTCGAGCGTACTTAAAAAGGACTCTTCTTCGGCCGCTGCAATTGACATAATGCGACCCTGTTCCGAAAGCAATTCTGGATATTGTGGCGCCATGGCCTCGATGCTGGCTGCAATCAATTCGCGCATTGAAGGCTCATGCGTACCTAGTAAGCGCATGTTTCGCACTACGCGTCGCAAAATTCGACGCAACACGTATCCACGACCTTCATTGCCAGGTAATACGCCATCGGCAATCAAGAACGCACAAGTGCGAGCATGATCGGCAACTACTCGTAGTGCCACATCAGATTTCGGATTCGCACCGTATTTTTGACCGCTCAATATGCTGGCTCGGTCCAAAATGATTTTTGTAGTGTCAATTTCATAAATGTTGTCTACGCCCTGGAGCAACGCAGCCATGCGTTCTAGGCCCATTCCAGTGTCGATACTTTTTGCCGGAAGTTCGCCAAGGATCGGGAAGTTCTCTTTGCCTGGCCCCTCGCCGCGCTCGAATTGCATGAAAACTAAATTCCAGACTTCTAGATATCTAGTTTCATCTGCAATCGGTCCACCTTCACGGCCGTGTTCAGGACCACGATCGTAATAAATCTCCGAACATGGCCCACATGGTCCAGGTACACCCATTGACCAGTAGTTGTCTGCCATGTCTCGGCGTTGGATGCGTTCCATCGGGACACCGACAACTTTGTGCCAAATGTCTACGCTTTCATCGTCATCTAAATAAACCGTTACCCAAAGTTTGTCTTCGGGGAACCCATAACCACCAGCTGATACCGGTGAAGTGAGTAGTTCCCACGCGTAAGGGATTGCATCACTCTTGAAATAGTCACCAAACGAGAAGTTGCCACACATCTGAAAGAACGAGGCGTGACGCGTTGTTTTGCCAACTTCCTCAATGTCTAGAGTTCGGACAACTTTTTGTGCAGAAACCGCCCGTGGATATGGTGGTGCAGCTTCACCTAGAAAATATGGTTTGAATGGAACCATTCCGGCATTAACAAAAAGCAAAGTTGGGTCGTCGAGCAAGAGACTGGCGCTAGGCACGACCGTGTGACCTTTGGACTGGAAATAGTTCAAAAATCTCGATCGAATTTCAGCGGATTCCACTGCTATCAACTCTCTTTGCTTTAGTAGGTCAATTTCCACTGACTTACGGGGCTTACGGATTTAGGGTATTTAGTGGTAATCCCTAAACCCTAACGAACAATGACGTAAAGGGCTTAATCCCGACCCAACAAGGTGCGAATTTTTCGCCACAACACACTCACGCCAGCCTCTGCACCACGATCCGTTGGTAGGTAATAGTTGGCAGTACGTAGGGCATCTGGCAAGTATTGTGCTGCGACTATTCCCCCAGGTGCATCGTGAGGATATTCATATCCAATTCCATGTCCCAAGTCGCCAGCTCGGGCGTAGTGCGAATCTCGAAGCGGCGCGGGCACTATTCCGATATCACCACTTCTGACGTCGGCAATTGCGTGATCGATAGCTAAATAGGCGCTGTTGGATTTAGGTGCTAAAGCCAATGCAATTGTCACCTGCGAAAGAGTTATGCGTGCCTCGGGCATCCCAATTAGTGCGACAGTCTGGGCCGCCGCAACCGCGAGTTGCAACATTGAATTATCCGCAAGCCCAATATCCTCACTTGCGCTGATCATTAAACGCCGGGCGATAAATCTTGGGTCTTCGCCAGCCTCTAGCATGCGAGCTAAATAGTGCAAAGCTGCATCGGGATCAGAACCACGAATTGATTTGATGAACGCGCTAATGATGTCATAGTGCTGATCGCCTGCCTTGTCATAGCGAACGACATTGTGATCACTTGCGGCCGAAATATCATCAACGTTGATCTCGCTATGCGAATTACTTAACGCGACACCGGCTGCAGCTTCCAAAACCGTCAGAGCTCTACGGGCATCGCCACCAGCTAATCGGGTCAACATTTCAGTTGCCTCTTGGTTAAGTGTTACTGACCCATTGAGGCCACGCGGGTCAACGATGGCTTTAGAAATAACGCTCATGATGTCTGTGTCGTCTAACTGCGACAGAGTTACCAGTAACGATCTCGACATTAATGGCGCTATAACCGAAAAAGATGGATTCTCAGTCGTGGCCGCAATTAGCGTTACCCAACCATTCTCCACGCCGGGCAAAAGTGCATCTTGTTGAGTCTTATTAAACCTATGAACTTCATCGACGAATAGTACGGTTGAAACTCCGTAAAGCGACTTGTTGTCCTGGGCGGCCGAAATTACGTCGCGAACGTCTTTTACACCCGCATTGATCGCTGACAGTTCCATAAACTTTGCCGAACCTGCCCGTGCTATTAATTGCGCCAGCGTGGTCTTTCCAGTTCCTGGAGGTCCCCAAAGAATTACTGATGACTTTGTGTCGGTGTCACCTGGCTGCAGCAACTTGTGAAGCGGGCTGCCTTGTGCAATTGCGCGACGTTGTCCGACGAATTCATCCAAAGTTCGCGGACGCATTCTTACTGCAAGCGGTGATCCGCCACTGTCTTGATCAAATAACGAGTCAGTCATCGCTGGCGTCTTGGGCATACGGATCGGCATCGATCCCAGCCTCAAGTCGCTGTTGATCGGTAATTGGAGTTGGCGCACTTGTTAGTGGATCAAAGCCCGCTCCCGTCTTAGGGAACGCAATCACATCCCGCAAACTTGTGGCGCCCGAAAGCAACATGCAAATTCGATCCCAACCAAATGCAATTCCGCCATGAGGTGGTGGTCCGTAGGCAAAAGCATCTAGTAGGAATCCAAATTTTTCTCGCGCCTCTTCATCACTAAGACCAAGCAGGCTAAAAACTCGTTCTTGGACATCGCTGCGATGAATACGAATCGAACCGCCACCTATTTCATTGCCGTTACAGACAATGTCGTATGCCCAGGCCAATGCCTTGTCCGGTGCTTCTTCGAAGCAATCTACCCACTCGGAATTTGGTGAAGTGAACGGGTGGTGGACAGCAGTCCAGCCACCATCATCAGTTCTTTCAAACATTGGGGCATCAATGATCCAAAGGAATGACCATCGTGACTC
>CANJRK010000071.1 GCA_947476765.1 Actinomycetota bacterium | reverse complement strand
TTGGGTTGTTGACACAAACAAAGAGCACATTGCTGTTGGCGAAGCTCACAAATTGAACATCCCAGTAGTTGGCATCCTTGATACCAACTGTGATCCAGATGTTGTGGACTACCCAATTCCAGGAAATGACGACGCACTTCGCGCAGTTGGCTTGCTAACTCACGTGATTGCTGACGCAATTGCTGATGGCTTGATGGCACGTGCTGGTGGCGCTGTTGCCGGTGCACCTGCAGATGCTGCAGTTGAACCACTTGCTGATTGGGAAAAGGAACTGCTAACTGGTGCTGCTGACGCTGCTCCAGCTGAAGCCGTAACTGAAGTTCCTGCCGCTGAATAAGCATTTGTAACTGCGGGCAGCCTTTGTTGCTCGCAGTTACTTAAATTTCATACTGACCCTAAAAACATAAAAGGAAATAATTCATGTCTATTTCAGCCGCGGATGTAAAAAAGCTTCGCGACATTACTTCAGCCGGAATGATGGAGTGCAAAAAAGCACTTGAAGAATCAGAAGGTGATTTTGACAAGGCAGTAGAGATTCTTCGAATCTCTGGAGCTGCCAAAGCTGCAAAGCGTGGTGCTGAGCGCGAAACTTCAGCTGGCATAGTTGCTCAAGATGCTGGTGTACTTGTGGAACTGCTTTGCGAAACTGATTTCGTCGCTAAGAGCGAAGACTTCATAAAACTTGGTGATGAAATTGCAGCCGCAGTAAAGTCGGCTGGTGCAAAGGATTCGACTGCAGCAGCAGCGCTAACTCTTGGTAGCGGGAAAACCGTCGAACAGGCAGTTGCCGATATGGCTGTAGTAATTGGTGAAAAAATCGAACTGGGCCGCGTGGCTAATCACGAAGGTGACGTTGCGGTTTACATGCACCGTCGTTCCGCCGATTTACCACCAGCTGTTGGAGTTTTAGTCTCCTACTCTGGTTCCGAAGAGGCCGCTCGCGCAGCAGCTATGCAAATTGCAGCAATGCGTCCAAGTTACTTAACTCGTGACGAAGTTCCAGCCGATGTGGTAGAAAACGAAAAGCACATCGCCCTGGAAACTGCCAAGGAAGAAGGTAAGCCAGAAGGCGCGCTGCCAAAGATCGTCGAAGGTCGCGTAAATGGCTTCTTCAAGGACAGTTGCTTACTCGAGCAGGCGTCAGTAATTGATAACAAGAAGTCCGTAAAGCAGGTGCTCGAAGAAGCCGGCACAACCGTAACAAGCTTTACTCGCATTGAAATCAGTGGCTAATTCTTTGATTTAGCCCTGAATCTTTTGACTCTTTTGACGCTACCTCCTAGCTGTGATCCAGCAAAGAGGTAGCGTCAAAAGTATTTTCGGGGGCATTGCAGACTTTCGGTGGGGCATACGGCAAGATTAAAGGCGTGAGCACATCTGATAAATCCAAAGAAATCTGGCCAGGTGTTCCGCAAGGTGGCTGGAAGCGTGTCCTATTAAAGCTTTCTGGTGAGGCTTTTGCTGGCGAAGGCAAATTGGGTGTTGACCCTGACGTAGTAAATGACATTGCTCGACAAATTGCCGAAGTAGTTCAAAGTGGCGCCGAAGTTGCAGTTGTAATCGGTGGCGGAAATTACTTCCGAGGCGCGCAATTAGCGGAACGTGGCATGGATCGAGCACGCGCTGACTACATGGGTATGCTCGGCACAGTCATGAACTGCCTTGCGCTGCAAGATTTTCTCGAAAAACAAGGTGTGGCAACACGAGTCCAGACTGCAATCCCAATGAGCCAAGTTGCAGAACCTTACATTCCAGGTCGAGCTGTTAGACATTTAGAAAAGGGACGAGTCGTAATTTTTGGTGCCGGTCTTGGTACGCCGTACTTCAGTACTGATAGTTGCGCAGCTCAACGCGCACTCGAGATCGGTTGCGACGTGGTCTTGATGGCCAAAGGCGTTGATGGAGTTTATGACGATGACCCACGCACAAACCCAGCAGCTAAGCGCTATGAAAATCTAAGCCATGACGATGTGCTTTCCCAAAATCTTAAGGTTGCCGATGCAACAGCAATCAGTTTATGTCGAGATAACGAATTGCCAATTGTGGTTTTCAACCTTTTGGTTGATGGCAACATAGCGCGCGCTGTGCGTGGCGAAAAAGTCGGAACTTTAATAAAGACTAGCCACTAGGGGATTGAGTACACATGATTAACGACACACTTAAAGATGCCGAAGCCAAAATGGGTAAGGCAACTGAAGTAACGCGTGAAGAGTTCACAACCATTCGTGCTGGTCGCGCTAATGCTGCATTGTTTTCCAAAATCATGGTCGAGTATTACGGCACCCCAACACCGTTGCAGCAAGTTGCTTCCATCCAGACTCCAGAGCCACGCGTTGCTGTTGTCACACCATTTGATAAGTCTGCATTAGGTGCCATTGAACGAGCGATACGTGATTCTGATCTTGGAGTTAACCCATCAAACGATGGCGCAATCATTCGGGTACCGTTTCCACAGCTAACTGAAGAGCGTCGCAAGGAATTTATCAAGGTTGCCAAAACTAAAGCCGAAGATGCCCGAATTGCAATTCGTAATATCCGGCGCAGTGCAAAAGAAGCGTTAGAAAAAATTGCCAAAGACGGTGATGCTGGCAAAGACGAGGTCGCTCGTGCGGAAAAAGCACTTGAGGATTTAACGACAAAAGCCGTAGGTCACATTGACGACATGCTTAAGCATAAAGAAGCCGAACTTCTCGAGGTTTAATGACCACCAATCAATCGGATTACGGCAAAGCTGGACGTAATCTGCCAGTTGCTACCGCAGTTGGTCTTGGATTGCTCGCTACCGTAATCGCATCACTATTTATTGACACCAGATACTTCACAATCTTGGCTGCCTTCGCGATGACTTTGGCGGCACGGGAATTAGGACCAACATTAGTTGTGGGACTATCGGCGCGAATGAGTATTTTGCTACAAGTTTTATCGCCAGCAATTGTCGTTGGGGCAGCTGTTGGTGGGGTAGGTGGGTTACTTTCAACATTCGTTGCTAGCTCGCTTTTGATCCTTGCGGTTCGATTACTAGATGGCCAAGAGGCTTACGTTCATCAATCAACACGATCTATATTTGTACTGGCGTACGCGCCGCTATTAGCTGGCTTCGCAGTGTTGTTATCTACTCAGGAAAATGGCGCTTGGAAAGTTCTCGCCTTTATCCTGCTCACGGCCGCAACTGACTTGGGCGGCTATGCAGCCGGTGCGCTCTTTGGCCGACATCCAATGGCACCGAACATCTCACCCAAGAAGTCTTGGGAAGGATTTTTTGGCGCCCTAATTTTGCAACTTATTGTTGGTATTGCGCTGTGGCTTTACGTATTTGAACAGCCATGGTGGCAGGGCGCCTTAGTTGGAATCGCCATGATGTTAACTGCAACCGTAGGTGATTTAGTCGAATCTATGATTAAGCGTGACCTTGGCATCAAGGACATGGGCTCGTTGCTACCGGGCCATGGCGGCGTGATGGATCGACTGGACTCGTTATTGCTAAATGCCTTCGTAGCGTGGCTGCTGTTTGGATTTTTTCTTTAACTAGCCTTTGCCCCGTAGGCTTACGGTATGCCAGCACCCGGTGAGTTAATCATGATCGAGCCAAAGCGACCTAAGCCACCTAAACATTGGTCAGACTGGACCGTGGCAGAGCGCAAGGCCCAAGTCATTGAACTTGGGTTACCTGGCTTTCGCGCCGATCAATTCTCGCGACAGTGGTACCAACGACTCAACGATGACACTGCATCATGGACTGATGTTCCAGCTGACATGCGCGAAGCCGTTAAAGATTTGTTGTTCCCCGACTTAATGACAAGTATCAAGGAATTGAAGTGTGACAACGGAACTACTGTGAAACAAGTTTGGAAACTTTTTGACGGTGTGTTAGTTGAAAGCGTTTTGATGCGGTACACCGATCGCGTCACCATGTGTATTTCCTCGCAAGCAGGCTGCGGCATGAATTGCCCATTCTGTGCGACCGGCCAAGGTGGATTAACTAGAAACTTATCTACTGCAGAAATTGTCGAGCAGGTTTTAGCAGGGGCTCGGTCACTTGCAAAAGGCGAAGTCGAAGGTGGCATCGGGCGAGTAAACAATTTGGTATTTATGGGCATGGGCGAACCAATGGCTAACTACAACAGCGTGATTGGGGCAATTCGTCGATTAACTGAGCCTGCGCCAGCTGGCTTCGGTATGTCAGCACGTGGAATAACAGTTTCAACAGTTGGTCTAGTGCCAAGGATGCGCCAGCTAGCCGAAGAAGGTATTCCAGTTACCTTGGCTGTTTCGCTACATGCCCCAGATGATGAATTACGCGATACTTTGGTGCCAATTAACACCAGGTTCAAAGTCCAAGAAGTATTAGATGCCGCTTGGTACTACGCGGATAAAACCGGCCGCCGAATTTCAATTGAGTACGCAATGATCAAAGACATCAATGATCAGGCCTGGCGCGCGGATCTATTAGGTGAAAAACTTGCCGGCAATCTAGTGCACGTAAATTTGATACCACTAAATCCAACACCTGGTTCTAAGTGGACTGCATCTCGCCCTGAAGACGAAGACGAATTTGTGCGCAGACTAAAGAGCCATGGTGTTCCAGTGACAGTTCGCGACACTAGGGGCCGGGACATCGATGGTGCCTGTGGTCAGCTAGCCGCAGCCACCAAGAACTAGGCATTTCACGCTCGCGCCTGAATAGATAGTGGTAGACACTTCCTATGAGCAATTACCAGCAGGCCTACCGTCAAAGCATGCAAGATCCCAATGCATTTTGGGGCGCGGCTGCTGAGTTGGTTAAGTGGGATAAAAAGCCAACTGTTGTCTTGGATGATTCCAACGTCCCGCTTTATCGATGGTTTTCAGATGGCATGCTAAACACTTGCTATAACGCTCTCGATCGCCATGTGATTGACGGCCGCGCAGATCAACCAGCAGTTATTCACGAGAGCGCGATTACTGGTAAATCTTCAATCCTTACCTACGCCCAGATTCTCGAGAAAGTTGCGCGCTTTGCCGGAGCTTTGCGCATGGCCGGGGTAGAAAAGGGCGATCGAGTAGTCATCTATATGCCGATGGTGCCCGAGGCCTTGGTTGCCATGCTGGCTTGCGCTCGGCTTGGAGCTGTGCACTCGGTTGTTTTTGGTGGCTTTGCCCCGGCTGAGCTTGCCGCTAGAATTGATGATGCAAAACCAAAGGTAATTGTTTCGGCATCATGTGGCTTAGAGCCAACTCGAATCATTGAATACAAGCCGATGCTGGATGAATCAATTGCCTTGGCAGCTCATAAGCCAGGGCGCTGCA
>CANJRK010000070.1 GCA_947476765.1 Actinomycetota bacterium | reverse complement strand
GCTACCAGCTGCGCCACAGCCCCGAACCTTGTCAATGTTAGTGGACGTTACTTGTCATCACCAATGGCAGGCTCCGGCAAGGATCCTGCGTTGTATTCCTGTAGTCGCCACTTCAGATCAGGCAACTTAGGCATGTTTTCATCAAGTTCGGTGAGCACTGACCACTGCGCGTTTGCAAGCACGCCAAGGATCGTCCATTGGCGCGGATCTAATCCCAGTAAACGCCCAAGGGCTGAACGTAACGCCCCGCCATGTGAGGCCACTACCAAAGTCCCACCGGCGGGAATGTTCACCAGTGCACTTTCGATTGCCGCAACAACACGATCCGAGACTTCCCAGCGGGTTTCGCCACCACCTGGACGAATTTCTGAATCCCCACCCCAGGCTGCGTAATCAGCTGGGTACTTGGCGACGATTTCATCCCGAGTCATACCTTGCCATTCGCCAGCGAAAGTTTCGCGGAGGCGTTCATCAACGGTCAGGCCGATACCTGCTAAGTCGGAAAGTGTTCGACCGGTTTCTAGGGCACGTTCTAAATCGCTGGCGATTACATGAGTTGGCTTCATAGCCAATAGCGTCTGGGCAGCGTGTCTAGCTTGCTCCCTACCAACATCATTTAACGGAATATCAATTTGTCCTTGATGCCGATTTTCGGCATTCCAAACCGTTTGGCCATGGCGCCATAGAACTAACCTGCGAGCTTTCATACCAGTTCCACTTGAATGTGTGGGCAGTCACTCCAGAGTCGCTCTAGGTCATACAGGCTGCGTTCTTCGGCTTGTTGCACGTGCACGACGATCTCGAAGTAGTCCAGCAATACCCAGCGGCCTTCACGGTTTCCTTCGCGCCTAATTGGATCAATATCAATCAGATCCAGCGCAGCTTCAATGGCATCAACAACGGCACCAACTTGTCGTTCATTATCCGCAGAAACGATCAAGAATATGTCAGTAATTACTAAATGTTCGCTGACATCCAAGAGAACAATATTTTCTGCTTTTTTGTCATATGCGGCTTGGGCAGCTATCTTTGCAATCTTTAATGCATGTTCAGTAGCCGCCACGAATTCCACACTTTCTTGTAAGTCACCTAAGACTACTTAATTAACGGGGATGCGGGAAATGTTGGCACTCGGCCAAAGGTTTTCCGAACGTAGTTCAACTAGCAGTTTCGCAATGCTCATGGTTGGAACGTTGGATTTTGCAAGCGATCCAAGTGCCGACAAAATTTCACTCACTCGAGCATCATCGCCCTGCAGGTTCTCAAAAACTGCTCGCAACACCTGGTTTGTTCTCAGCATAAATTCATCAGTTGTTTCAAACTTGGATTTAACCATCGCATAGCCAGCAGCATCAGTTCCGGAAAGTAACGCATTTCCAAGACGCACATACTGTGCCGGCTCACCATCTTCGCTAACTCGATATAAGTTGTCCGATTCGATGCTTATCCCGCCAACGCCATCAATAAGTCCGGCTAAGGCCAGGCGCTGCAAATAGATCGAGCCATCTATAGGAATCCCCAGGGCTCCAGAGATCGCTTTATCAACTCCATCAAATGAACCTTGCAAGCCCGCATCACTGATTGGCACAAAGCCCTGCCCTGGCGGCACAATCAAAGATTGCGGATCCACATTTACCACCGCAAGTTTGTCCCCAGCTTCGGATTGTCGAAGGATAGAGACGGAAACTATGTGCTGCTTAGAGTCGATTAGGACAACCATCAGATTATCGATATCAGCGGCTGGCTCAGCGATATCTTGAGATGGCTTTGGTGCGGCAGTTATGTCAGCTGGCAATGGTGCCGCCTGGCCTTCGCCAAGAAATACAAACAAGCCAGTCAAAATACCAATTGCAATGATCGAACTGGCTAGCCACTTTAGAAACGGTGGAATTCGACTCACGCGCGATACAAGCCTTGGTTCGAAATATATTCACTAACACTTTTTGATACCAAGTACCTAGTGTCTTGGCCATTGGTAAAGCGATCTCGAAGTTCAGTAGCCGAGATTCTAACTTCTGGCATATTCACGGCCACATATTTAAATGGCACTGAATCATCATGGCCAATGCGATTGACCGCAACAATAGTTGCTTCAGAAACAAACGCTTCCCACTCATGCCATGTTGGGATTCCAGTAAGTGCATCCGAGCCAACAATCCAAAAAATCTGATCATCAGGATGTTCGGTTTTCCACTGTCGCACTGAATCAATGGCAAAAGTTGGGCCAGATCGATTGATCTCAATGTCACTTGCTTGGAATCTATTGTCGCCAGCGATGGCTAGCTTGACCATTTCCAATCGTTGCGCACCCGAGCTAATGTCACGCTCGCTTTTTTGCCATGGCTCTCCGGCTGGCATAAAGACCACGGAATCTAACCCCAGCTGTTCATGTACTGCACTAGCTGCAATCAGGTGTCCGATATGAATGGGATCAAATGTCCCGCCCAATATGCCAACCTTCATGTATCCAAGAATACTTGCAACTAGTGTGGTGCTAATCGCCGCTGACTAAAGGAAGTTTGCCTTGCAAAACATTGACCACTTGGTTATCGGTGCTGGCGCGATGGGTAGCGCCACAGCCTGGCAGTTGGCTCGCCAAGGTAAAGAAGTTGCATTGATTGAGCAGTTTGGCGCTGCCCACAACAAAGGTAGCTCCCATGGTGGGACGCGAATTTTTCGCCTTTCATATCGCACACCGCTATATACCGACTTAGCAGCTAGGGCCCTGCCAGATTGGCGAGAGCTTGAGGCAGATACGCAAGAGCATTTGCTAGAACAAAATGGTCAATTGGATCACGGCTACAAAGAAGCCATCGATGAGATTGCAATTAGCCTGGATCGACATAATCGCCCATACGAGCGTATGAATGCATCTGAAGCGCACGCACGATGGCCTGGCATGAACTTCGAAGACCACGTTATTTACAGTCCTGATGGTGGCCGATGCTTTGCCGATAAAACCGTTGAAACCCTGATTAATCGAAGTCACGAACTTGGCGCCCAAGTTCAGCTAAATACTCCAGTGCTTTCCATCGCACTAGATGGTGATTTCGCAATCGTTGAAACTGCAGCGCAAACTTGGCGTACGCCTTCACTTGTAGTGGCAGCCGGTGGTTGGGTTAACAAGCTAATTGGGCACATCGTGAAATTGCCAGACTTAATAGTTGATGCTGGTCAACCTGCCCACTTCCAACCAATTTCAGATTTAGCTGCCGAATCTTATTGGCCAAGTTTTTTGCATCATGGGGCAAACGGTCGCGGTGGCTCTCCGCTGGAGGCGAGTGCATATGGTCTCTACACCCCGGGCGAAGGATTTAAAGTCGGAACTTGGAGTGACCGCAAAGCAATTGATCCAGACAAACGAGATTTTGAAATTAGCCAGAAACATTTAACTGAAATGAAGGAATACGTTGCGCACTGGTTCCCTGGCTTAGAAATAGAAAGCGCTGTTGCTACCACTTGCCTGTTTACAAATACCCCAGAAGAAGATTTCATACTTGATCGCCGCGGACCAATTACTGTTTGCTCACCATGTTCTGGACATGGATTTAAATTCGTACCTACGATTGGGAAAATTACAGCTGAATTAGCACTTGGTGGCAAACAAAATACGCCACAGTGGCAGCTGCCAAACTAATTGCGAGTTGTCTGGTTACCCATCGATATCAAGGTCTGGATCGAAATCTTCAAAAACTAATGGCTCAACAACCTCTTCAGTTTCACCAGTTCCAAATTGTCTAATCCGGTGAATTGCAAGACGTTCATCTGCGGATAGTCGGCGCTTGTCATAAAGTCGTTGATCGGTGCCACGCGGACCTTGATGTAGATCTCCAACTGTTGGTGCCCAGTCAAATACCACGGCGCTGGGACCATCACCAATTACAACTTCATCGCCAGCAACGGCGCCAGCTTTTGCTAATTCCAGTTCGATACCAGCGCGCGCTAAGCGATCGGCCAAGTAACCCACAGCTTCATCGTTAGCAAAGTCAGTCTGATGAATCCAGCGCTCTGGGCGCTCGCCTAGTACGCGATAGCGAACCGCGTCTGCGCCAGCATTTTCAACTTTGACCGTAAACCCTGAATCATCAACTGATTTAGGTGTGACCACAACACGAGGTCGATTTTCAGCGGCAAAAATTGCTTCGGCTCGAGACGCTTTAACGATGTCTGCTAACGCAAACCCGAGCTCTCGCAGGCCTTCATGACTAACTGCAGAAACTAAAAACGTTTGATATCCCCGTTCGTGCAAATCAGGTAAAACAAATTCTGCTAATTCACGGCCTTCAGGTATATCGATCTTGTTTAATACAACTACGCGCGGCCGATCTTCTAAGCCGCCATATTGCTTTAGTTCATTTTCAATCACATCAAGGTCGGTAAGTGGATCGCGGTTTGGTTCCAAAGTTGCGCAATCAAGTACATGAACTAGCGCAGCACAACGTTCGATGTGCCTAAGGAATTCAAGGCCCAAGCCTTTGCCTTCACTAGCGCCTGGAATTAAGCCAGGCACGTCTGCCATAGTGAAAATCATCTCGCCGGATCGAACTACACCTAAGTTTGGTTCCAAAGTAGTGAATGGGTAATCTGCAATTTTTGGTCGGGCCGCTGACATCGCAGCAATCAATGACGACTTACCAGCACTTGGGTAACCTACAAGCCCAACATCAGCAACCGTTTTAAGTTCTAAAATTACGTCGCGAGTTATGCCCTTTTCACCGAATAGCGCAAAGCCTGGGGCTTTGCGTTTAGTGGAAGCTAGAGCGGCATTTCCTAATCCGCCGCGGCCACCGGAGGCAACTACGAAACGAGTGCCGACACCCAGCATGTCGGTAAGTACCGTGCCATCTGAAAGCGAAACTACGGTTCCTTCAGGAACGGCAAGTTCTAAGCTTTCGCCAAAAGCGCCATTGCGATGATCGCCTTGGCCAGGCTTGCCATTACCAGCGCTGCGATGTGGGCTGCGATGAAAATCCAGAAGTGTAGTTACGGATGCATCGACAACTAGAACTACATCGCCACCATTGCCACCGTTGCCACCATCAGGGCCACCTAGCGGTTTGAATTTTTCGCGGTGCACAGAAGCGCAACCATGCCCACCATTGCCACCTTGGACGTGGAGTGTCACTTGATCGATAAATGATGTCATTGAAACTCCTTTCCAAAAGAAAAGCGGGCCCGAACCGGACCCGCCCAACTCAAAATTTACGCGGAATTACTCCGACGGGACAATGTTGATAACACGACGACCGCGACGGGTGCCAAACTGAACGGCTCCTGGTGCAAGTGC
>CANJRK010000069.1 GCA_947476765.1 Actinomycetota bacterium | reverse complement strand
GTTGCACCACAGACATACATAGACACCTTGCCGTCAACCAACGGGGTGAAATCTCGGACTGCGCGAGTGGCAGTGTCATATAAGCGCACGGTTCAAGGTTACCGATCTGCGAAGCGTTCTAATAATGCTGAAGCCACCGCCGCGACACCGTCGCCGCGACCAGTTAGACCCAGGCCGTCGGTGGTAGTTCCGGCAACTGAAACCGAGGCTCCGGACATGGCTTTAGACATTGCGGTTTGAGCTTCTTCACGGCGAGGACCAATTTTCGGTGAATTGGCAATTACTTGCACACTGACGTTAACAATGCGCCAGCCAGATTTGGATATCAAGCGAGTTACTTCACCCAGCAGTTCGGCACCTGATGCGCCTGCCCACTTTGGATCAGATGTGCCAAAAACAGACCCCAGATCTCCCATGCCAGCAGCCGAAAGAATCGCATCACAGACTGCGTGTGCCGCTACGTCACCATCGGAATGTCCGTCGCAACCAGCAACTTCATCTGGCCAGGACAAGCAGGCAAGTTGCATTGGTCGCCCCGCAACCAACGGATGAACATCTACACCAGTTCCGATTCTCAAGTCACTCATGTGTTGCCTCCAACATACTTATTGCGTGATACACATCAGACATCGTTGTAATCTTTAGCGCTCGTTCATCACCGACAACAGTTGTCACCGCAACACCAAGGGCGTCCATCAAGCCAGCATCATCAGTTGCAACTACGGCTGGATCTTGATGAGCTGAATCTAAAGTTGCCCGATCAAATCCTTGCGGAGTCTGAACTCGGCGCAATTGATTTCTATCTACGGTTTCAATGGCAATGCCTTGACCATTAACTCGTTTTATCGTGTCAACCAAAGGTAAGACTGGGATTACTGCCTTTGCGCCGTTTCGCACAGCTTCGACTACATCCCTGACAATCTGGATTGGAACTAGAGGACGGGCTGCATCATGCACTAACACGATAGAAACATCAGCTGGAACTTTGCGCAATGCATTAGCCACGGATTCTTGTCGATGTTCGCCACCAGCAACAATGTGAATTTCGGCATCTACTTGTTGCAGCTGGGCACTTGCTTCTTCGAGGGCATCAGCAGGGGCTGAAATTACCAAGACATCTGCAACTGCACTCATTGCTAATGCGCTACGCGTTAATAAGGACATGCCGCCGAGAGTTAAGAATGCTTTCGGAACATCCGCTCCCAAGCGGATCCCTAAACCGGCGGCAGGAATAATTGCCGCCACTCGTCCAGTAGCGGCGGATGACATTAGGAGGCCAATACCTCGTCGAGAACTTC
Organism: Actinomycetota bacterium; assembly: GCA_947476765.1. Classification (GTDB taxonomy): domain Bacteria; phylum Actinomycetota; class Actinomycetes; order S36-B12; family UBA5976; genus UBA5976. The sequence continues at coordinate 4,017 of CANJRK010000069.1, read as the reverse complement.
TTCAGCTCTAACTTCGTTAGTTTTTTCGGCTAATGCGATTTCACTAATCAGTTGGGTACGGGCGCGAGCTAGCATGCTCTTTTCGCCAGTTGAAAGTGGCTTCTTTTGGGCGCGACGCCACAGATCGCGAACTACTTCGGCAACCTTAATTACATCACCTGAGGAAAGTTTTTCAGTATTTGCCTTGAATCGGCGAGACCAGTTTGCTGGGTCTTCAACATAAGGCATGCGCAGTACACCAAAGACTTTTTCTAAGCCAGCTTGGCTTGTTACATCTCGCACACCAACAAGATCGAGGTTGTCCGAAGGTACGCGCACGGTCAGGTCGCTCTGATGAACTCGAAGCACTAAGTACTCGCGTTCTTCGCCCTTGATGGTGCGCTTTTCTTTGGAAATGATGTCTGCTGCGCCGTGATGTGGATACACGACTGTTTCCCCGACTTTGTAGGCCATTTAGATTGTTCCTTTGGTTGCCTTGAACCTCAATTCTACCATGCGACACGCCGTCAGGATGCCACGAAAACCCCTAAAACAATGGGGTTTTTAGTTAGTTCTATTGGGACCGCTAAATCTGGAATCTGCCCAAAGGTAGGTGAATAATCGATTTTTTCCGCAAGTAGGCTTAGGGGCGAAACCACTAATTACAGGTAAGTCAATAAAGGGGAATCATTCATGGCACGTAAGCACTTTGCAGTAGCCGTCGCTTTTTCGGCTGCCATCCTTCTTCTAAGTGGCTGTGCCACAGGTTTTGATGCTGCTACAAACAGCCAACCAGACTCTGGAAATGGGCGAAGTGTCGATGTTGGCTCACTTCAAATTCGAAATGCCACAGTAGTTGTGGATCCTGCGGACACCTCACGTGCCACAGTAATAATGACCGTCATCAATAATGACAAAGCTACAGATGATGTGCTTAACGGAGTCGCAGCTGCGAAAACTTTAGGTGTCGTTGGGGAAGTTAATATCCCGCTGCCACACTTGCAAGCTGTCAAAGTTGGCTACGAATCTGAATACCGCATTGTGCTCACAAGTGTTTCAGGTTCTTTAGAGCCAGGACAGTTTGTGAATATTTCATTGATGTTTGAAAGCGGGCAATCAGTACCGCTGTCGATGTTGGTTAATGCCAACACTGGAATTTATGCTGACATTGAAATCCCAGTAGCTGAGGTTGAGCCAGCACCATCGCCGAGTGCGAGCTAGCCCTCGAATCTATAACCAAGGCCTCTAACGGTTGTCAGGTACACCGGATTTGCAGGATCAGGTTCAATTTTTGAGCGGATGCGTTTTACGTGTACGTCTAGAGTTTTTCCATCACCGACATAGTCAGATCCCCAGACGCGATCCATTAGCTGTCCACGCGTTAGCACTCTTCCAGAGTTGCGCATCAGAAATTCGAGTAATTCAAATTCCTTAAGTGGCATTGCTACTGCTTGACCGTTGACAGAAAGGGCATGTCGCTCGACATCCATTCGAACTGGACCAACTTCAACTGAGCCCACGTTGTCAATTTCGACATCGCTGCCACGTCGAAGTACTGCCTTTATTCTGGCAAGTAATTCTCGAGTAGAGAAAGGTTTTGTCACATAATCATCTGCGCCGAGCTCAAGTCCAACGACTTTGTCGATTTCGGTATCTTTTGCAGTCAACATAATTACTGGAATGTTTGATTTGGAACGAATATATTTGCAAACCTCAGTTCCTGAAACCTCTGGCAACATTAAATCAAGAAGAACAATATCTGGGTCCTTGGCGTCAAACTGCTTCATGCCTTCTGCGCCATCTGCAGCTAATACAACGTCGAAACCTTCACGGGACAACATAAATTGCAATGCATCGCGAAACGATTCTTCGTCCTCGATTACTAGTACTCGTGTCATTTACCTGTTACCTCTGCTGGAGTTGCCGACCCATTTAGGTAGGCAGGGAAACGTAGAGTGAAAGTGGAGCCTTGGCCCTCTTGTGACCAAACAACACATTCACCACCATGATTTGCACAAACATGTTTAACAATTGCAAGACCTAGTCCTGTACCGCCGGTATCTCTGGAACGCGCAGGATCAACTCGATAAAATCTTTCGAAAATTCGCTCAATATCGCTTTCAGGAATTCCAGGTCCTTGATCCGTAACGGAAATCTCAATCATGTTGTCGACGCGACGTGATCCAACTCCAACTTTGGTGTGCGTCGGAGAATATTTAATTGCATTAGAGATCAAATTACTCAGTGCTGTAATTAGTTGCTGTTCATCGCCAAAAATTCGGCCTGGTTCAGCATCGTCACTTATCGAGACTTCGATATGTTGCTGCTCAGCCAAAATCTTTGTGGCATCAACAGATTCAGCAATAATGCTTTGGACATCCACCGGAATGGAATTTCGCAAAGCTAGATCACCTTGAACTTGAGAGAGTGCGACTAAGTCGGAGATCATTGCAGTTAAGCGCTTTACTTCAATTTGCATTCGACTAGTGAAATGTCTTACCTGCTCTATGTCGGTATCTGCGACTTGTACTGCTTCAGCCAGTAACGACAAAGCACCGACCGGTGTCTTTAATTCGTGAGAAACATTAGCTACGAAATCCCGGCGCACATCATTTAGTCGCCGTTCTTCACTTAAATCTTGAGCGATCAACAAACTCAAATCATCATCGATCGGTGAAATTTGAACTCGAGCTTCCCAATTACCTAACTTTGAGCCGCTTCGATTAACGACAACTTCTCGACTTTGGGTTTTATGTAATCGGTTTACTTCTCGATTCAGCGCGCGAATTTCTGCCGGAGCTATTCGGCTAAAAGCAACCAATCCCATGGCAACGCAATTCGCACTTGCCTCCAGTACGTTATCTGAGGCATCAACGATTGCGGCCGCGTCGGGCAATACATCCAAAATCTGGCTGAGTGCTGCAACACGAGATGCCTGAATTTGTTCAGATTCGTCAGCAGCAGCTAATTTGGCAGCCAGATTGCGCTTAAGGATGCTCAAAACCCCCACCGCACAAGCGTTCTCGTTAATGAATTAGCCACTCCTTAAGGATAGGCAGACGGCCATCTAGACACCTCATGGCTAGCCCAATTTCACTTAGAGTTCACCTATTTTAGCCAAAGAATTAGCCAGTTGGTTGCTGACTGTTTTCTAAAGCGACCCAACCATGCCCGACATACATGACAAATTGGGTTTAGACTCGAGTCCATGCGCGATGATACTCCAAACAAATTAGAGGCAATAAATGCCAATTTAGTTCAGTTGTCAGAACTTGTTGGTGCTGCGATAGCTACCGCAACTACCGCTTTGCTAACAGATGATCTTTCTTTGGCCGAACAGGTCATCAGCAACGATAATGAAATAGATCAGTTGAATTCTGATGTTGAGATGTTATGTTTTCGCGTGGCCGCTCTCGATGCTCCAGTAGCCACGGACTTGCGAATGGTCATGGGTGGGATTCGCATGGCAACTTCATTAGAACGAATGGGTGACCTGGCAGTTCACATTGCAAAGCAGGTTCGTTTAAGGTACCCGAATCCTTCAATTCCAGCTGATTTACAGTCAACTTTTCGAGAAATGGGCGATGCGGCTAGCAAGATTGTTGCCGAAGCCGGTCGCGTTATCCAGTCTCGAGACACAACACTTGCGGACAAAATGAAGCAGTACGACGATACTTTAGATCGACTACATCGCGACCTATTCACCGCAGTTCTTTCTGATGACTGGACCCATGGTGTCGAAGCAGCAATTGACGTGACGTTGCTGAGTCGCTTTTATGAGCGATTTGGAGACCACGCGGTTTCTCTTGCTCGTCGAGTTATTTACATCGTTACCGGTGAACCGTACGCAAGCAACTAAGGTAGTTTTTTCAAAAGTTTCTTAGTTCGTCCCTTTTCGCTAAGTTAGTAAAGGGTTCTTATGACAAATAACGCATCAGGTCTGCATCGCATTGCGATTCTGTCTGTCCACACCTCCCCACTGCATCAACCTGGCACTGGGGATTCCGGTGGCATGAATGTTTACATTGCCGAAACCGC
>CANJRK010000068.1 GCA_947476765.1 Actinomycetota bacterium | reverse complement strand
GCGCGAAGTGAGTTTTGAATTGCAACTTCGGAAGCAAAAACCTTGGCTTGCGCAGTCTGCAAATCTACGCGCTTTCCTTGATCGGCTTCTGAGGCTGCCCAATAGGTAAGTAGGCGAGCGGCTTGGAGATCAGTTGCCATGTCTGCAATCTTTAGCTGAATAGCTTGGAACTCGGAAATACTCTTACCAAAAGCCATGCGCGACTTGGCGTACTTAACTGCTTCTTCATATGCTCGAGCTGCAATTCCAACGGAACGGGCAGCAATGTTTAATCGCCCTGTCTCAAGAGCCGAAAGCACTTGCTGCATGCCACGACCTTCAACTCCACCAAGCAGGTTTTCAACCGGCACGCGAACTTCATCCAGAATTACTTCGCAAGATTCAGGTCCTTTGTAACCCATCTTTGGAATGTCTTTGCCAATTGTGAAGCCAGGTGTGCCGGCATCGATCAGAAGCACCGACATGCCCTTATGTCGAGGCTCTGCTTTTGGATCGGTCTTTACCAGCACTGGCAATGGATCTGCGTGACGTGCGTTAGTAATCCAGGTCTTGGAGCCTCGCACGATGTAATGGTCACCATCGAGCGTTGCTGTGGTTGCGATGCCTTGCAAGTCGGTGCCTGCGCCTGGCTCTGTAAGGCCCAGTCCACTTCGGCGCGCTCCGGTGGCCAACTCTGGTAAGTACTTTGCTTTTTGTTCCGGGGTGCCGTGCTTGGCAATTATGAAACAAGCCATGGAATGTGACCCAAGAACCCCGGCCACACCCATCCAACCGCGCGACAGTTCTTCGAAAACAATTGAGAACGTCGTCATGTCAACACCCAGGCCGCCGAACTCTTCGGGAATTGTCATTCCAAAAAGTCCCATTTCCTTCATGTGTTCAACAATCGCTGTTGGGTATTCACCCGCATGTTCCATGTCGCGAGCAACCGGAATGATTTCTTTATCTACAAATGCGCGAATTGCTTCTTGAAAATCTTTTTGGTCTTGCGTCAACTGGATTGACATTAGTTAGCCTCAAGGAATTCTTTTAGAAGTGCGTCAAATCGAATGCGCTGTTCTTTTCCAGCAATTACATGTGAGGCATCTGGCCAAGTGACGCCGATGCAATTTGGAATCAAGTCTTCAATTACTTGAGTGTGACGCGCAGTGGTAATTGAATCCTGCAGCGCATGTAATACGAGCGATGGTGTCTTGATGTGTGGCAAGCGTTCCCGCGCATCGTGATTATTGCAAGCATGAACGTAACGCTCGTGTGCAGCAAGATTGCCATTTAAGTCGGCCCAAGTTCCGTTGTCACCTAATAAGCGGTCACGATTCTCATTATAGAAATCTCCAGGGAATGAAAATGATGCAACAAATTTTTGGAAGGCATAGAAGCCAGATTCTTGATGCATAGTTGTCATGCTGTCTAGCTGATCAACCATGATTGGATCGGCGAAGGCCCAAGTTCCTGTCATAACTAGTGAGCGCGCTAGGTCGGGACGAGCGTAAGCAAGTTCCTGACCGATGCAGGCGCCCATGCCGACCATGCCAACGATGTGAACATTGGTCCAGCCAAGATGGTCGAGAAGCTTTGCTAGATCATCGGCGAACAATTGCATGGTTGCTTCGCGGGAGTAGTCGTCAGTGCTATCGCGCATGCCACGGTAGTCAAACGTCAAAACTTCATACGTTTCAAATAAGTAACGCGGCGCATCTTTTTGTTTGCCGTGACAAAAAGTGCCCCAACCGCCCATTACGACCGCTTTATCTGCCCCCGGAATACCGGAAACTTCGTAATACATTGAGTGGCCATTTACTTCTAAGGACGGCATGAAAGCTCCAGGATCTTGGGGGTCAGTTACCTCAAATGTATACAAAGTTGGGATTTTTGGCAGAAAAACCCAGTAACTGCGTTACCAAATGTTCCTTTTGGACACAAAATGCACATTTCTTAGGACAAAGTTTGGTTTTCGCACTAAGTTTCAGAGAAACGCTTTGTGTGGATTTGTGTCCATACAGTCTTTATCGCGATTTGAAACCGGAAGGAGTTCCCCTGTGGATCTCGGAGTATTTTTACCAATTGGCAACAACGGTTGGCTCATCTCAACTACGTCGCCGCAATACAAGCCATCTTTCGAACTAAACGTTGAATGTGTTCAGCGCGCTGAGAAGTATGGTTTTGAATTTGCACTTTCAATGATCAAGCTTCGTGGCTTCGGTGGTCAGAGCGAATTCTGGGACTACAACCTAGAGTCATTTACTTTGATGGCTGCACTTGCCGCCAAGACTGAAAAAATTAAGCTTTTCGCATCAACTGCAATTCTTACCTTGCCACCAGCAATCGTGGCACGTATGGCAACAACCATTGACTCAATCGCACCAGGTCGTTTTGGTGTGAACATTGTGTCTGGTTGGGCAAAGGGCGAATACGATCAAATGGGTCTGTGGCCAGGAGATGAATACTTCGGCTACCGCTATGAATACTCCGAAGAGTATGTCCGCGTTATGCAGGAACTTTGGTCAAAGGGCGTCAGCGATTTCAAGGGTCAGTTCTTCAAAATGGATGACTGCCGCATGTTGCCTAAGCCGTCTTCAAAGATTCAGCTTGTAGCTGCCGGTCAGTCTGAGCGCGGTATGCGTTTCTGTGCTGAATACGGTGACTACCAGTTCATCTTGGGTACAGGCGTAAACACACCTAAGGCATTTGCACCAAGTGCAGAACAGCTTGTTCGCGCAACCAAGGAAACTGGTCGCGACGTCGGTGCCTTCGTTCTGTTCATGGTCATCATGGATGAAACAGACGAAAAGGCCATGGCTAAGTGGAAGCACTACAACGCTGGTGCTGACGCAGGCGCATTGTCATGGATGGCTGGCCAAGCTGCTGCAGACGTTAATGCAGACGGAACTGGCACCGCTGCAAACATTGCACTGCCAGAAGGCGCAATCAACTTCAACATGGGAACAATCGTTGGCTCATACGCCTCTGTTGCTCGCATGCTTGACGAAGTTGATACCGTCCCAGGCGTCAAAGGTGTCATGTTGACATTCGATGACTTCGTAGCTGGCATGGACATCTTCGGAACAAAGGTTCAGCCTTTGATGAAGACTCGTCCTGGCAAGTAATACCTCTCATAACTAATGGGCGCCTGCTATTGCAGGCGCCCATTAGTTTGTCTAAAACCAAATTAGATTATTCAGTTTCGCCTTGACCGAGAATTTCTTCGCGGGCAGCTAGTACGTGAGCTCGCATAACACTTGATGCCCAAACTTCATCGCCGGCCTTCATGGCATTAACAATTTCGCGATGGTGACGCAGGCTGCGGGCTAGTGCATCTGGGGAGTAAACCTTGTATGTCTGCATCACAATTGGCACATGGATCAGAGTTTCAATCAATAGACCCAATCTTGTGGAGTTGGACATTTCAATAATTTTGCTGTGAAAGATTCGATTCTTTGCCGCAAGTGCTGGCAGCCGCGTTTCTGAAGATAAATCAGTTTGGGCTAGCTCTTCCATTTCAGTGCAAATATTTTCCAGGAACTCAATCTCGGCAGCAGATGCTCGGGGGGTTGCTAACTCACAGGCATGGGACTCAAGGATTGACCGCAAGTCAAAAATTTCGCGCAGATCGTGCACATCCCATTCGGCAACTCGAGCCCCGCGATTAGGCGAGACATCTACAAGTCCCTCAGCTGCTAGGCGACGAAGAGCTTCGCGAACGGGTGTCCGGGAAATTCCAAGGCTTACGGCAAGATCTTCTTCAACAAGGCGTTCGGAGTTTGAAAGCTCACCATTGAGAATGGCCGTTCTGATCTGCTCATAAACCGTAGTTGCGATTTTTGCCATTCTTGCTCCCGAAAGCTAAGTATTATTTTCGCGACCAGGTTGCAAATTGCTCAACTTGGCGTCCAACTGTTTCTAGATTATTGCGCACACTTTCGTCATCAGTAGTGCCTTCTGCCGAAAACTTGGTAATCGAAGCATTTACTGTGGCGCCAAGTGGTGTTGGCCAAGCCCGGAGTGCATGTGCGACAACTCGAATTTGTAGCAATGTGGTCGCAGTTGCCTGCCAGCCATAAGCAACAGAAATACAACCAACTGCCATGCCATCTAGGTATACCCGAGGACCTTCACGTAAGTCTTCGATGTAGTCCAAAGCATTTTTAATCATGCCGGACATACCGCCGTGGTAGCCAGGTGTGCTGATGATTAGGCCATCAGCCGCTGCGACTGCTTCCAAAAATTTCTTGGCATTGTCAGAGCGATCTGGAGTTTCCGTGTCATAAATCGGGAACATCAAGTCACGGCCAGTTATGTAAGTAACTTTGGCGCCAGCGCCTTCAGCACCGCGCCCAGCAATGCGAAGCGCCTGTTCACTTGATGAACCAGGACGGGTACTGCCACCGATTGCAAGAATATTAATTGTCATATTTAGTTTCCTGACTTTCCAGCAGCTACCCAGCCAGCAACTTGAGCTAGTTGGCGACCTTGAACAAAACATGCCTTTAGGACATCTTCATCTGGCAGCGAACCCTTGCGCGAAACATGCGATGCGCCGTAAGGATTGCCCGTTACTTTGCTGACGTGTTCATCGCCATAACCAAGCGGCATGATCAAAGAACCCCAGTGGTAAAAGTGATTGTTAATTGCAAGCGTTGTGGATTCAAGACCACCATGCGCTGTTGAGGCAGTGGTAAATGCAGTACCAACAGTGTTCACAAGCGCACCCTTAAACCAAAGTCCACCAGTGGTGTCCAGGAATGACTTCAATTGTGAGGCCGGTCCACCAAAGCGAGTTGGACTGCCAAGCGCGATGCCATCGGCCCATTCCAAGTCATCTAAGGAAGCAAGTGGTTCATTAGCCATTGCATCGTAGTGCGCTTGCCACTTTGGATTGCTGGCAATCGCATCAGCTGGAGCAGTTTCGGCAACTTGCCGGACTCTGACTTCTGCGCCCACACTTGCCGCACCTTCGCCAATGGCATTTGCCATAGCTGCAATGTTGCCTGTGGCTGAGTAATAAACGACTGCGATGTTTGTCATGCTTTGTCCTTAGCTGGGAATTGTCCGGCGCGACCTACTAATGCAGGTGCATCTTTTTCAAGAGCTTTAGATAACCATGATGCCGTATTAACCAGCGCATCGTGATTTAGACCCGTGACAACGCCAGAGCGCTCAAACATATAGTTCAAATCTTCGGTGGCAATGTTTCCAGTCGCATTTGGTGCAAACGGACATCCGCCAAAACCACCAACGCTGCTATCAAAGCCAACTACTCCAGCTTCCAAACCAGCTAAGGCATTTGCGTATCCGTTGTTACGAGTGTTGTGCAGATGCAGTCGCATAGGGGCATCT
>CANJRK010000067.1 GCA_947476765.1 Actinomycetota bacterium | reverse complement strand
CGTCGATACTGTTTGGCTTAACTACTGCTTCTGGAACTGGAACAGTGCTGCCACTGAGTACCGTGATTGTTGGCTCTACGCGCTCTGACATTTTGGTGCCCTTTCGGTCTGGATCTATGGATATGGCTTGCACTAAGTATATGAATTAAGTGTAGAGCCGCCAGTTTCTAGATTTTGCAAGACTATGGGTTGGATTCGCTTTGACTAAGGCAGAATTGACTTCGTGAACACTCCACCCAGTAATCCACCAAGCGGGACCGCTATGGGAAGGCAAGTAATTGCCGCCAGCTCATCGCTGCTTGCTGGGGTTTGGATCGTGGCACTATCTGCAATTCCAAGTGCTCAGAGTTATCGGGATCAGTTAGCTTCCGGTGTGGAGGCAGACAAAATAATTACTGCCTATGATGCGATGACGGTCATTGTGCCTATCACCATGATTGGTGCCTGGATAATTACTAGTCGCTGGCTCAGGCAATTACACGATGTGGCAACCGCAAGTAACCCAACTGCTATTCGCAGAAGTCGAAAATGGGTATTTTGGAGTTGGATAGTTCCAGTTGTGTCGCTTTGGTACCCAAAAAACCTAATTGATGATTTATTGAAAACTAACGGAAGCGATGAAGCAAAAACCTTCCTTGGCAAAGACACTATGACCTGGTGGCTTACCTGGATTGGATTTGCTCTCGTCAACAACGCTTCAATCGTTGCAACTTTTGATGCGCCAAGTGATTATGTTCCGATCCGGCCGGAACTTGAAATTGCTGCTGCGTGCCTATTGACCGGCTCCTATTTGGTGTGGATACGAATTATCCGTGTACTTGGTGACTGAGTAGATAATTGTCCACGGAAATTATTAAAACTCAACGGTTAGACCTGTATTTAATTCCAATACTGGAATTGATAATGTTGCATGAAGATCCGGATAACAAGCTTTTGTTAGTTGATCGCGACTTCACGAATCCTCACAAGGAACTTACCCACGAACATTCCGGCCCACTTCGTTGGCGAGTGCCGCAAGTTAAAGCAGACCCCGCAACGAATGTTTGGTTTATTCGCTGGATTGTGCTGAGAGCGACTAAAGAAGTAGTTGGATCAATTAGTTTCCATGCGCCACCTGATGAAGTTGGCATGATTGAAATTGGATTTGGAATTTGTGAGCCCTGCCGAAATAACGGATATGGCAAAGAGGCCTTGCTCGGGATGTGGACTTGGGTAATTGACCAGCCAGGTGTACAAACTATTCGCTACACCGTTAGTGCCTCAAATCGTCCATCTATGTCGATCATCAACTCACTTGGCTTTGAACATGTGGGTCAACAAATCGATGAAGAAGATGGGCCGGAAGAAATTTTTGAAATGTCGGCCAATGAATTCCGATCACGCTTGGTAAACGGTTTCTCCCCCAACAACAGTGCGTAATACTGGCAAATCAATCACGTCATTTGGATTGACTTTTGATGGATCTTCTTGCCACATAACTAAATCAGCCTTCATGCCTGGTGCGAGCATGCCACGTTCGTTCTCTGCACCAACTGCTAGTGCAGCATTGCGGGTGTAGCCAGTTAATGTCTCAGCGCCAGTCAGTGCTCGAGTCGTTCCAATCTGGCCTTCGTAAGCAACATCGTGCGCTCTGCGCTTTTGAGCTGCGAACATTCCCATGCGCGGATCAAACGGTGCAACGGGCCAATCTGAGCCAAGTACTACCAAAGCACCAGTGCTCATGATGTCGCCGGAGCGCCAACCGTGACTGCATTGGGTTGCATCAAGGCGTTGCGACCATGGATCACTTAAGTCATATTCAAGCCAGCGCACATGGACTGGTTGCATCGAAGCGGTAACTCGCAATGGCTTGAACCGAGAAACGGTGTGATCCGGCGAAGTCTCGATGTGTTCGATGCGATGACGACCATTTGATCCGCCTGGTAATCCTTCATAAACATCTAGGACTTCGCGCACGGCGCGATCGCCAATGGCATGGGTTGCAATTCGGAATCCAGCATCGTGAAATTCGCGAGCTCGCTTGTGATACAAACCAAGTTCTGGCCACATTGGCTCAGTTCCCGCGCCTTGCGAATCTGGGTGTTCCAGCCAAGCAGTACCCGTGTCGATAACGCCATCGAGCATGAACTTCACACCATCTGCCTGCCAGCGCTTGCCTTTTAAGTTCTTGGATTGCATCATGGCTTCGACTTCTTCAACTGCGGTGTATGGATAAACGAAGTGATGTAACAAGATGCGTAACTTTAAGTTTGCTTGCTCCTCTAGTTCCCGCATAATGCTCACGGTTTCGACGTTGCCATCCATCAAGTGAACTTCAGTTATGCCAACTGCGTTTTGCCGACGAATTGCTTCGGCATACCAATCCATGCGATCAGATTTTGTTGCTACTGGCACATGCTCCAACACAATTTGCATAGCAGCCATCTCTTGTAGCTCACCGGTTGGCTTTTCATTTACATCAACAACTACAACAGAGTTGTCAGCTAATCTAATCGGACCAGTTAACCCAGCAATTCTCATGGCTTCGGCGTTGACCATTCCAGTGTGAACATCGAGGGTGTATAGAAACATTGGCCCATCGCCAGCTGCCTCATCTAGTAACGAATGGTGATACTTGCCCCCGATCGCGGAGTACTCCAAGGCAAATCCCATTAACCAGTTTCCAGGTCCGATTCGCTTGCGCTCTGCTGCAATTGCGGCGCGCAAGTCTGTCAGGTTGGCTACGCGATCAAGATCTAATCCTTGGGCAAATTCTGCGCCATGAAATAAGTGTTGGTGACCATCAACGATTCCTGGAGTAATTGCTGCGCCATGAGCATCAATAGTTTGAGTTTTGCCATCACAGGCATCACGCACCTGAGCATCTGAACCAACAGCAATGATCTGATCGCCATCCCAGGCAATTGCTGCGGCCTGTGGCGCGCTTGGATCTTGGGTGTTGATTCGAGCATTAAAGATTGCATGCTGGGCTGCCACTGGCGTACTCCTGAATCTAGGACGTATCGCAACCTTAATCCAAGCGCCAAGTAGATTAGGGGTATGACTGTACATATCGGAGCCAACAAAGGCGACATTGCTGAAACTATCCTGCTACCTGGTGACCCGTTACGCGCTAAATGGGTAGCAGAAAACATGTTGGAAAACGCAGTTCAGTACAACGCTGTGCGCAACATGTTTGGCTACACCGGAACCTACAAAGGTAACCGCGTTTCAGTGCAAGGCACCGGAATGGGTATTCCATCGATTTCAATTTATGTCACGGAACTATTTAAAGATTTTGATGTGCAGACTGCAATTCGCATTGGTACGTGTGGCGGTCTCGGTAAAACCCAACTTCGCGATGTCATTATCGGCATGGCAGCCTCCACTGACTCTGGAACTAACCGGCGCGCAACTGGTGGCTTAGATTTTGCTCCGATTGCAAATTATGACTTGTTAAAAGCCGCTGTCGATGCCGCGCAAGTCCATGGCGTTAGCTATCACGTAGGTGGTATTGCTTCGATGGATTTGTTTTACGACGACAGCAATGCGCTTGATGTTTTAGAAGCTCATGGCGTATTGGGTGTTGAAATGGAAGCAAGCGGCCTTTACACAATTGCCGCAAAGTATGGTCGTCGCGCACTTGCAATATGCACCGTAAGTGACATGATTCGGACGCATGAAAAAACTTCTTCGGAAGAACGTGAAACTGGATTTAAAGCAATGGTTGAAGTCGCCTTGGAAGCGGCATTCGCCTAACTATTCGCAAATGCTTTTAGCTCAGCTAAAGTTCCGTTAAAAACATTTAGATCAGTTCTACTTGTGGGTACACCAGCGAGCTTTCCATCGGAAGTAAATTGCCAGAACTTCCACTCACCTTTCCAAATTCGTTTTTCAACCGGGACAGGTCCGAGTTTTGGACCCCACTTGGCTAGCCAAAGTGGGTAGCGCGCAAGATCGCTAGCACCAGCATCTTCCAAGCGCTGAATGAAAGTGCCGTTTGCATAAATCATTGGGGTGCGCCCAGTGAGGCGTTCTGTCTCAACCAAAAATGCTCTGGTCCATTTAGCCAAACGATTGATAGTCCAACCACATGGAAGTTCTTCCATGTCCAAAGTCAACGGCAGATCCCCGATTTTGGCGCCTTTGGCTTGTTTAACTGCGCGAGCTGCTTGCAGCTTTGCATCTTTAATGGTGTTCTTGTGCAAGTTACCTGGCAACGCGTAGTGGTACGCGCCAACGATTAGTCCTTCTGCTTTGGCTGCCGTTCGATCTGAGGCGAACCACTTTTTTGCATTCTCATTGCCTCGAGTGCCACCATCGGAGGCCTTGATTATCACAAACTTAAGTTTTTGATCCTTTTTAAGCTTGGCAAAATTGATGGGTTTTCCGTTTGGATGTTGCCACATCGAAATGTCTATCCCTCGAACCACATCCCCAAAGCCCTGTGCTTTCCAGGACTTGGCGTTTGCCTTGTATGGTGCTGGTTTGGATTTTGGATAACTACAGGACTTGTAGTTACCAGGAGCACTATTCGCCGCGAATGCAGGGGATATAACACCAGAAATGCTGATAATCAGGGCAAGAATCAATGAACTTCGGCGCATTCATTCATCATAAGTTGTTCCAGGCCCAACCTTCGCTCGTCTTTCCCGTGTTTAGTGAAGAATCATCCAAATCCTTTCAGGGTCGCATTTTCAGAGCGGATACTGGCAAATTCGTAAGTTACGATTGAATTAGCATTTCGGGGGAAATTACACATTCATGCGGAGAAAAATGTTTTCTAAGAAGTTGGTTGTGGTGGCGCTTGCCGCCACCTCTTTAGTTGCCTCCGCGATTGTTGAATCGTCTCAATCGAGCGCGCAAGCAAAGCCAATAGCTTCAAGACCGATAGGACAAGGTGCGCTAGGTCCAGTTTGTGCAACTCCTAGTGCGAACTCCATAAAACTTATTGCGGGTGGTTCAATTCGCACCTACCCACTTGCCGATTTAACCGCTTGCAGTAGCTACAACCCAAGTCCAGTGCCAACTATTACTCCAACCCCAAGACCCAGCACTACACCCTCAAATCCAACCGCTACACCGACTCCGTTTACACCTGTTACTCCGCCGTTGATTACGTATTCACTGGGAACTTTGCCGACTAATGTTTCGGCATCGATCACGGACGACGTGCTTACAATCTCGGCGGCAAGCAATGCTTTAGATGCCAATCTAGATATTTTTGCTACGTATACCTATGTGGATCCGAACGAGCCAACATTTATATTTACGGATACAAATCCAATACAAGTTCCAATAACCGTCAAGCCTGCATCACCTCCAACATGTCGCACGTACACAGTTGGAACCGTTAAAAACGTGGCGGTTGATGTGCCACTGCTTGCTAGCGTCGT